>CAJATB010000223.1 GCA_903944755.1 uncultured Bacteroidota bacterium | reverse complement strand
TTATAATAAAATCATGGGCGTTCCTATTACTAAACAAGAATTAGTAACAGCAGTAGAACAATATTTGTAGTGTATTAATTGCTGATTAAATATTCAGCCTTTACTAATCTTAACTTATCATAAAGCGTCTCTAATTTAAGAGGCGCTTTTTTTTGATCCTTCCTTACAAAAAGCAAGCAAGCCACAAGAATCGCATTTAGGGTTTCTTGCCAAACATGTATACCTACCATGCAGTATTAACCAATGATGTGCTGTATGCACAAGCGCTGAAGGAATATGTTTAATCAAGGCCTTCTCCACTGCCAAGGGTGTAGTGGCTGTCATGGGTACTAGGCCCAATCTTCTACTCACTCTAAACACATGGGTATCCACCGCCATATTGGGCTGCTTGTCCACCACAGAGGTAATCACATTGGCTGTCTTACGTCCTACACCTGGAAGTGTAATTAACTGTTCCACTGTTAAAGGTACTTCTGCATTAAAATTATCAATTAAAAGCTGACTCATGCCAATTAAATGCTTGGCTTTATTATTAGGATAAGAAATGCTTTTTATAAGTGCAAACATTTGCTCAAAACTAGCCTTGGCCATTTTTTGAGGAGTTGGGAATTGTTTAAAAATTGCAGGGGTGGTTAAGTTCACACGTTTGTCCGTGCACTGTGCCGATAAAATAACAGCTACTAATAATTGAAAGGGATTCTCATACAAGAGTTCCGTTTCAGCAATAGGTACTTGCTCTTGAAAATAAGCAAGGACTAGTTCGTAGCGTTCTTTCTTTGTCATTATTTAGTGGCAGGATGCAAAGTATCTTCAAATAAATACAGTTCCTCTCCTTCTCTACGTAATAAATATCTTTCGCGCGCATATTTTTCAATGGCCGCTTTATTATTTTGAATATTATTCAATTGCTTTTGCGTGTACTCTATTTCTTTTTGATAATACTTTTTAGCGTCTTCTACTTTTTTAAGTTCTGCCGCTCTTTCTCTTTGTTGAAAAAAATCTCTTTGATCAAAAAATAACATCCATACCAGAAATCCAAGACTTACAATAAAGTAACGATTGGCTACAAAGGGCATTATTTTTTTGATGAATTTCATATGGCGGACTTGGCGTAAAATTAAGATAGTTCTCATGATATGGCAAAAAAAAGAGGAGCCCCTTGGAGCTCCTCAACTTATGTTAATAGCAGTAAGGTTTATTTATTACCAAACTTCAACTTGCCCTTAGTGGGGAAAATCCCTGTTTCACCCAATTGCTCTTCAATACGAATTAATTGGTTGTACTTAGCCATACGATCGGAACGAGAAGCAGAACCTGTCTTAATTTGACCGCAATTTAAAGCCACGGCTAAATCAGCGATAGTGGTATCTTCTGTTTCACCACTTCTATGAGACATAATAGTGTTGTAGCCATTGTGCTGAGCTAAACTTACCGCATTAATGGTTTCTGTTAAAGTACCAATTTGGTTTACTTTTACCAGTAAGCCATTCGCAATTTTTTTATCAATACCTGTTTGTATTCTTGTTACATTAGTTACAAATAAATCATCCCCTACTAATTGACATTTATCGCCAATGGTTTGTGTTAAATTTTTCCAACCTGCCCAATCGTCTTCAGCCATTCCATCTTCAATAGATACGATAGGATATTTCTTCACCCAGCTTTCCCAATATTTTACCAATTGGTCGCTGCTCATTTCTTTACCAGAACTTTTATGGAAAACATATTTTTTCTTTTTCGCATTCCAAAGTTCACTATTGGCTGCATCCATAGCAATCGCAATTTGACTTCCTGTTTTATACCCTGCGGCTTGGATAGACTCTAATACAGTTTCAATAGCTTCTTCATTGCTTTGAATATTAGGTGCAAATCCGCCTTCATCCCCAACGTTGGTGCTATAGCCTCTTTTCTTTAATACTGTTTTTAAGTGGTGGAAAATTTCAACACCCCAACGAAGCCCTTCACTGAAACTAGGTGCACCCACTGGCATAATCATGAACTCTTGAAAGTCAATTTTATTATCGGCGTGGGCTCCACCATTTAAAATATTCATCATTGGCATTGGAAGTGTTCTTGCATTCGTGCCACCAATATATCTGTATAAAGGAAGGTTCGCTTCTTCAGCTGCTGCTTTGGCAACGGCCATACTTACAGCAAGTATTGCATTGGCTCCTAATTTACTTTTATTAGGCGTGCCGTCTAAATCAATCATAATTTGATCAATTTCAGCTTGTGCAGTAATATCAAATCCTGTGATAGATTTTGCAATTAAGTCATTTACATTCTTAACCGCTTTCAATACACCTTTACCAACGTATTTTTTCTTGTCGTTGTCTCTTAACTCTACTGCTTCATGAATACCTGTACTTGCACCACTTGGCACTGCTGCACGGCCCAAAGCCCCTTCGTCAGTTAATACATCTACTTCTACAGTAGGGTTTCCACGGCTGTCTAAAATTTGTCTTGCGCGCACTTCAATAATGTAACTCATATAAATTATTTAATTTTTACTTTCAATCTTTTAATTCAAAAACGAGACTGCAATTTACACACTTTTTTTTAATGGGTAAGCATTTTGAATATATCTTCTAAACTTGCGTCGTGTTTTTTTAATAACAAGCCTATAGGCTCGTCTGCCACTAGCTTTCCTTGGTGTAATACTAACACTCGATCACATATTGCCGTAACCTCTTGTAAAATATGTGTCGAAAATAAAATCATGGTATCCTTGCTGATTGATTGTATCAAGGCTCTAATTTCAACAAGTTGATTCGGATCTAAACCAGCCGTGGGTTCATCTAATAATATTAGTTTTGGCTTATGAATGATAGCAGCTGCAATACCTAGTCTTTGTTTATATCCTTTTGACAAGGCTGCAATTTTTTTATTTTGCATTGATTCAAGTCCTGTTTGCACAATTACGGCGCTAATTGCTTCAGCCCCATTCGATAGAGAATGAACAGAAGTCAAAAATTGTAAATATTCTTTTACATATAAGTCTTGGTATAATGCATTTGATTCAGGCAAGTAACCAATTTGTTTTTTTTCAGCACTTGCATTTTGATTGATGCGCTCCCCGTTTAAATAAATAGTGCCTTTATCTGATTCTAAAAAACCAGCGAGCATTTTTAATGTAGTAGATTTCCCAGCCCCATTGGGCCCTAAAAAACCGACAATTTCTCCAGGCTTCAATTCAAAGGAAACTTCATTTACCGCAACTTGATGGCCGTAATTTTTACAAAGGGCTTTTACAACTAATGACATAGCACAAAACTACTTATATAAAATGATTTTACCATTAATCGGTTTCGGTGGAGGAAGCTGGCAAATGATCATACTCTCCTTTGCTAGCATAGACGCCGAATATAAAAAACCCCACACAAATAGGTGTAAAAATTAATAATATAATAACCCACTGCAATATAACATTCGATTGAGTAGTAGCAGCTGCTTTAGAAATTTTTTCGTACGCTTCATAAACTAAAAATAAGATAATACAAGGCGCTATTAGCATCCATACATACCCTAATAATTTTTTAATTGAACTCATATAAATTATTTTTATTTTAATAAATAAACATAATGCCAAGGCATTAGTCCATTACATTTTTATCAATTTTATTCGTTAAATAAACAAGTCCAATAATAAAACAAACTGCAGCAACACCAATGGGATACCATAATCCAGCCAAGGAATCTCCATTAGGGTTTTGAGCTGTTTTTGAAAATTCAACAATTAGCGTACCCAAGAATGGAACCAAGCCTCCAAATACGCCATTGCCTATATGATATGGAAGTGACATGGAAGTATATCTTATTTTAGTAGGAAACATCTCCACTAAAAAAGCCGCTATAGGACCATAGACCATAGTAACATATACAATTTGAATAAAAACCAACCAAATCATACTCCAAGCATCCCCCCTTCCTAAAGTTTTCTCAATCACTACATTTGGCTTTGCAGATTTTGAAACAATCAAACTAGGATTTAAAGAATCAATAGGAATGAATGCGTTATAGGTGGCTCCTAATTTCAAAGTATCTGTTTTGGTATATTTAAATACAGCACCATCGGTATAGGCCGTGTCAAAACTTTGTGTTACATAAATTTTAGTCGCCTCTTTGCTATCTGTTTTTATGGTTACAGAGGAAGCCGCCGTTTTCGTTAAATCAATTTTATCAATTATATTTTGCGCACTTGAAATATTTAAAAGTTGCTGATAGATTGGACGATAGGTAAGCACCGCCGCCAACATACCAAAAAGCATGATCCATTTTCTTCCTACCTTATCACTTAACCATCCAAACAAAACAAAACAAGGGGTAGCCATTAAAATCGCCACCAACATGATATTTCTAGATTGTATAAAATCAATTTTACAAACTGTTTCAATAAAACTTTGTGCATAAAATTGACCCGTATACCATACCACGCCTTGTCCCATAACGGCGCCAAACAAGGCCAATAAAACCATTTTGAAATTTCTCTTTTGGCCAAAACTTTCTTTCAAAGGATTGCTCGACGTTTTCCCTTCTGATTTTAGTTTAGTAAACATAGGAGATTCACTCATCTTCATCCTAATTAAGACAGACACACCTACCAGTATAATTGAAATCCAAAATGGATACCTCCAACCACCCCACTCTGCACTAAAATTTTCCACCCCTTGATTCGTTCTTATTAATATAATAATACCCAATGCTAAAAATAAACCCAAAGTGGCGGTCGTTTGAATCCAGCTTGTCCAAAAACCTCTCTGACCTGCTGGAGCATGTTCAGCTACATAAGTGGCTGCTCCCCCATATTCTCCTCCCAAGGCCAAACCTTGTAATAAACGTAGAATTAATACCAAGATAGGCGCTGCCCATCCAATTGTAGCATAACCTGGCACAAGTCCAATGGCAAAAGTGGAACCTCCCATTAAGATTAAAGTCAGTAAAAAAGTGTGTTTGCGCCCAATCAAATCGCCCAGTCTTCCAAAGACTAAGGCCCCAAAAGGTCTTACGATAAAGCCAGCTGCAAAGATGGCCAATGTACTTAAAAGCGCTGCTATGCCTGCATCTGCTGGGAAAAATTGCTT
>CAJATB010000222.1 GCA_903944755.1 uncultured Bacteroidota bacterium | reverse complement strand
ATCATAAGTGATTTTTATTTTTGTTTTTGCGGTAATGGAACTATTTGGTACTATATAACTTGTGCCGGCAGTTAAAGGTATTTGATAATCTGTACCTGCCACTAAAGGGGCTTGTACATTTGTACCAATAACTAATCCCAAATTAGCTCTTGCTGCTGCAGCATTTGTTGCACCTGTTCCTCCATTATTTAAAGATATAGCAGTGCCACTCCAAGTGCCACTTGTTATTGTTCCTACTGTTGTTAAATTATTACTTCCAGCCCATGTACTTAATGCAGTATTTTCTACATTGCTAAGTCCAACTTTTGATTTGTTAATTCCTGATGCTAGCTTAGCATCAGTTACTACAAGTTCAGCTAACTTTATTGTAGTTATTCCACCATCAGCAACACCACTTGAAGCAGCATTAGCAGTAACGTAATCTTTCACCGCCTTTTGTGTTGGGTATAATAGGTCACTCGGGGATACGCCACCTAAATCAGATGCGCTTGATTTATTAGAGGCATCTTCCTTTAGCGCTAAGCTAGTTGTTACATCCGAAGCATTTGCTTTTAATAATAAAGCTGTATTTATCTCTGACGCGTTAGCTTTAAGTCCCAAACCTGTATTGACATCGGCCGAGTTTGCTTTTAAAGCTAGTGCTGTATTAGTTGCATAACTACTTAAATCCTGATCACCAGTGTTTGTTCCGGTAATAGCTGCAAGCTTTGTTTTCTCAACAGTAGTATAATCGTTGGTAGATAATCCCTTGCCCGTTACTTTGTCTACTTTACTCGACAATCCTGTATTTAGTTCAGTCGCATCAGCTTTTAAAGCTAATGCATTTAAGCCGTCTGTTAGATTTATTTTTAAATCTATTCTGTTAGATAAACTTACCGTATCAGCATAATTCAGTTTATTATTAATGCGATTAGACAAATTCACTGTATCGTTATTGTTTAATTTAGCAAGCATTGCCAATGCAACTGCTTTACTTAATGGCTTTAACGAATCTGCAGTATTATTTACCTTATCAAGTTGCAAATTATTTTTCAAGTCAAGCAGGGTGCTTGAACCAGTGCCCCCCCGAGCTACTGGCACAAGGCCTACAATATTTTCAGCAGCTACTCCATTAGCAAAATAGGCATAGGCAACATATTGTAATTGTGTTGTGCCTAAAGTAATAAAGTTATTACCAGCATTGGCATCCATTTCAATTTTGATAAATTTTGGGGATTCCTGCCAATTAATATTACTATATGTCCCCATGCTTGAAATTGCAGTACCGTCACCAATAACTAAATTAAAAAGGCCTTGTGCGTTGGTGTTGATTGTTTTAGTTTCCTGATATTCTATATTACCGGTAGTTGTACCTTTCAATACACTTAACCTAAGTGATATAGGCTGTGAAGCAAGGATTACGTTATTACTATTTCTTGCGACACCTTGAAAATTCATCCCACTTTGTGCTAGAGTGGAAATTGAATAAAATAATACAAAAGCGAATATGAATAGTAATTTAGAAAAACCTTTTATCATAGTTATAATCTTATAATTTTATAAATACCATGTTGGACTAAACCTATTGTAGGTTGATATACAATGTCAAATAAGTATAACCCCACTGGAAGGTCATCAAGGACAACGGTTTTAGTTTGTTGTAAACCAATTTCATCCAATTCAACCCTTTTGTATAATTGAGAAGCACTATTAAAAACAGAAAGTATTGCCTTGCCAGGCTTTTGCATCCTAAACACAATCTTTACATTATCGTAACTCGGATTGGGAGTTATTAGAATTTGGTTGCCAAAAGCTACTATTCCAAGCTCGGTCACAGAAGTTACCAAATCCGTCTTTGGCTGTAATACACCAATATTTAATTGAAAATTGCCATTTAAAAAACTGCCAATCGCAGCCGTCTCCCCAATACTCCATTCCGCATTTACAGGCAACCCCGCACTAGCGCCACCGCCTGTGTTAAAAACCGCGGGCTTTACGATTTGAGTGCTACCTAAAAAAGGTAGGATAGAAAATAGATGTAAAAGTAAAATGCGCATTAGTAAAGACAAAAATCTATTAAACAGCCTTCTTATAGATTGTTTATTAACTAAACAAGGGCAACTTTTCGGAAAAGTTGCCCTTATTGATAAAAATGAAAGGGTTATTCCCTAATTAATTGCCTCGTTTTCGACTAAATATTGAGAAGGTGTACAGTTATGTACCTTTTTGAAGGCATTTACAAAACTAGTTTTATTTGAGAATCCAGCTTTTGAGGCTAATGCATATAAGGTATAATTTTTCAAATCCCCCGCTTTGATTCTGTCTACTATATAAGCAACCCTATAATAATTAATAAAATCATTAAAATTCTTTTTAAAATGATTATTTAAAATAAACGAGAGTGATTTAAGGGGTATACTTAATTCAAGAGAAAGTTCGCTAATGGTATAATTTTGCTTAAAATAGGGCGCTTCCTGTATCAAGTAACGTTCTATAATACCAACTTCTTCATTGAACTTTTGCGTATCCATCACTATCGACGCTTTATTAGTTTTGGATATTTCTACATAAGGAAGTCCTAGTAATACATTAGGATTAATAATTAAGTAGCTACTTAAGTAAAAGAAACTAATGGCAACTGGTATGGATGCATAAAAAACAATGTCGTTAATATTTCTTTTGGTATATAAACTATAAATGACACCTATAACAAAAATCAAAAAAGTTAAAATTGTAAAAGACACAGCGACAGTAAAATTTTTAAGCCAAGTTATTGTAGCTTGGGTGTATTCTTTAAATGCATCCTCTTTGTTGTCTTTTTTAAACTTTAAAAGCAAACGCCATTGAAGTATAATATAGACAACACTTTGTACAGGTCTGAGTAGTTGTATGTTTTCCGAAAAAAATCCGTCATTACCACTATAATTAAATTGATAATTATTAATCACAAGTTTTACAATTTCCATTTTCTTTTCATAGCTCATTGTATATAATGGAATATAATTAATGACAAAGAAAATAAAAGGTAAGAAATGCAGATTGTCTTTCCAAGTCCACTTATCCTTGTTGCTTAATACCGATTTAACATATAAATATGCAAGTGGTGGGATTAAGAAATTAACAGGTGCCGGTGTACGATAAAAGTTAGGGAAATAAATAAGCCACCCAGAAGATATAAGCAAGTACCCAATTGTACAATAGCTATATGCCAAAAAAATAATTGCTAATATATTATTAGTAAATAAATGAACAGCGTTTCTTTTTAATAATAGCAGGTATGCACTTATTAATGCGCAAAATAAACTTCCTATAAAGATAAGATCTCCCACCTAGTTGTAGTAAGTCTTAATCATTAAATAAACTATTGGCCCTGTTACCGCAACATAAAACCATAATGGCCATGTACGTTTAGCCATTTTTTTATGTGCTTCAAACTCCCCTGTCAATGCACGGTAGCTAGTAAATAAAATAAAAGGAAGTATAACAGCAGCTAAAATAATATGTGTAGTAAGCAGTATTAAATAAAAAGGACGCACATTGCCCACTATCGCTTTTTCAGCATCAGAAACAATACCATCCAGGTTCGCATCACCAAACTTAGCTTCACCTGCTAATAAATGGTGTGCAATATAGGTAACCAAAAATAAAGCAGAAAGCACTAGCGCTGTAAGCATTAAGTTTTTGTGTAGTTGGTACTTCTTTTGTTTAACTGCAACTAGCGCATATACAAGCACAACAGCTACTAAACTATTAATAACCGCGTTCATGGTAGCGAATATATGTTTGTCGAATGGTAATTCAACTTGTAAGCTAAACTTGCTTAAAAAAGTAACTGCAACAAAAACCACTAGGGACAACACAATGATAACCGTATTTGCTAGTTTATCATTCTTTTTAATTACTGGTGCTAACATATTTTTATAATTTATTTTATTAGTTTTTTTGCCTGGTAGCACTAAAATAATAAACAAAGCCTGTTACAAGAAATATTATAACTAGCCAAAGCCAGCTAAGGTCAACAATGTCTTGGAATACTTTGTTCTTTTTCTTTTTGTCTTTTTCCAACATAATATATCCAACATCCTTCGCCAATTTCATTAATGAATTAGAATCAAGCCCGTTGTAATAACCACGTACTTGCATTTTTCTATCAATTAAAACAAAGCGGCTTGTATGCACAAAATCGGGGCTAACAGGTTCTTCACTAAATTTATCTACTTTCATTTCCTCAAAAGCAAATTTATATATTGAATCCCTGTTACCAGTAAGCAGCCACCAATTGTCGGACTGCACTCCCATTTTATTTGCATACTCACTTATCACAGGTACACTGTCACGAATAGGGTCAACAGAAATTGACATGAACTGCACAATTGAAGTGTCTACTTTTTTACGAATATTGCCGCCTCGCATAAACGACTGCTGCACTCTCGCCATATTGTTTGTAAGCTTAGGGCAAATACTTCCACAACTAGTAAAGAAAAAATCAAGGATAATAATTTTACCTGCTTGATCGTACAAATTAACGGAGTCTCCCATTTGATTCACTAAACGAATATCCTTAGTGGTGTGCCAAACAGTATCCGATTTTAATTTACCATCAACAACCGACTCCAGTACAGTATCCATTAAATAATGGCGCGGCATAATTACAGCAGTCTCACTTGCTTGCTTTAGCCATAAGTAACAAAGTATTGGTATTAGTAAAGCTATTACCAAACCATAAAGCGATTTCTTTGACATTGTAAATAATTAATTCAAGCAAAGTTACAACCCAAACCCTAAATTGACCCAATAAACGCAACAAAAAACCATCCCTTTTGAGGATGGTTTAATAATATAAGTTTATGCCCTTTAAGGCTAGCTAATTAGTGGCTTGCAGGAGCTTCTTGTGCATCAGCAGGCTTCGCCTCGTGCGTACCTTCGTGCTTTGCACCGTGTTCCTTCTTTTCTACCTTAATAGTAGCTTGTTCTTGATAATGACGGTCGTATTTGTTACGCAAGTTTCTGTATGAATTACCATCGGCTAAAAAAGCAATGATAAACCAAATAAACAAAGCCAACGGCACAACAATAGTCATAATTAAATTCTTCACTTCATGCTTTAAGTGCATAAAGTAAGCAACAATATAAAATGCCTTAGCCATCATTAATATAACAATAGTTCCTTTTGCTGCTAAACGTAAAAAATCCGAAGTCATGCCT
>CAJATB010000221.1 GCA_903944755.1 uncultured Bacteroidota bacterium | reverse complement strand
GCAAAAATATTTTTCGTATCGGCGTATAGAACAGCTCCAACATATCAAATTAACATAAATGATATTAGAGTTAGTAACACCATTGCACCTGGCTCAAATCCAACTCCATTTCCTGGAGGTGGGTTTAATACAGGAGGTTCGTCCACATCTGATTATATTGGAGTCCCTGCAGGACTTGTAAAAGTATCTTTCGCTACTCCAAAATATAATACGAGTACTGATTCTGTAACTTTAGCCACTAATACACTTACCCTAAGTTCTGGCAAAAAGTATTCTTTGTATGTAACCGACACTGCCGCTAATACCAGTTTTGTATTAGTTGAAGATACTTTGGTAAGGTCAGATTCTGGTTATGCAAAATACAAATTTGTAAACCTAGTTCCTGACAAAGGAGCGGTAGATTTATACATAGGAACTGTGAAAGTGGCAACTAATATTGCCTACAAAGCAGTGAGCCCCTCTTTTACTTTACCAACAAGTACCACAGCTGCTGTATGGACTATTAAAGCAACTGGCACAACAACCTCAATAGGCGGCGGATATAGCACCCCTTCTACTACTGTTGCCTCCATTGTTGCGAATCAAAGAATTTACACTGTTATTGCACGTGGATATGGATCAATAACAAGCAGTTCGGATCCAAGGTATTCTAAAATCAGTTTAATTATTAATCAATAATTTTTAAAAATAAGTATTTTAATAACCCCTTTTATAGGGGTTATTTTTTTTGCTTAATATTTTATACCTTGACTATTCAATAAGCTAATATGAAAACGACATTACTACTTTTTATTTCGATTTGCATTTTTTTTAATACCAATGCTCAAATAAAATGGAAAGAAGTAACAAGTGAGTATGCAATTACTAATAAATCGGTAAAAGTTTTTGAGTCAGAAGGCAATTATAACGATAGCGCTTTTCGCGCTTTTTATGTACAAATAAATACAAAGGACAAATCGCTTAGCTTAGGTATGGACACCACTGTTAAAAGACGCATTACGCCGCTTCAATTTAACGCACGTTTGAACAATCCCTTAGTAGTCGTAAACGCTTCTTTTTTTGAATTCAGCAATAACACGAATGTAAACGTAATTGTGAAAGACGGCAATACTGTTGCTTATAATATGCATAATATTACAGGTAAGGGCAAGCGAGACACTTTAACCTACTTGCATATTCTTGGTGGTGCAATTGGTATGACTAAGTCGGGTAAATTGGATATTGGCTACACCTATACCGATTCATCACTCGCTAAGGTTTACTTTCAGTCGGAACCACTAATTCCTTTTAGAGATTCTAGCGCCACACTTGTATTGTCAAATGCAAATATAAAAAACCTGAAACCATGGAATGTGAAGTGGGCGGTTGGCGGCGGTCCTGTTTTAATAAGAGATGCACAAATTCATATCACCAACGAAGAAGAACGTAAATTTGCAGGGAAAGCCATTAAGGATAGGCATCCTAGAACTGCTATGGGCTATACTAAAAATGGTGAATTAATTATTATGGCAATTCAAGGACGCATGAAAGGAATTGCAGTTGGTGCAACACTTGGCGAAACCGCTGCTTTACTTTTGGACCTAGGTTGTTATGAAGCAATTAATTTAGATGGCGGGGGAAGTAGCTGCATGCTAGTAAACGGCAAAGAAACTATTAAGCCTTCCGACCCAACAGGAGAAAGGCCAGTGCCTGCGGTATTTTATGTGCAATAAAAAGGGTTAGTCGCTATGCCCCATCTTACCTCGCCCTTTTGGAACCAGCATTAAGTTTTTTTGTAGTGTTTGTTTTAAATGCCTTTTTACAACCTGTCCCATTGTTTTAGCTTTAAAATACGAAGAAGGTTCTTTAAAGTAGGCGGTTAATTCTTTTTTTAATTGTTCAATTTTAGCAGGTACTGATATAGTATCGGCACACATAATATCAAATAGTTCATTCATTCTATACCTTGCGGAAGCTAGCCTAAAAGTCATCATAGTTCTTTCTTCGGCTTGGTATTGCGCGATTGAATCTTTGTCTAGTTGTTTCAATACCGTTTCTACTAATGCTGTATTTTCTTTAAAAAATTGAGGCAGGTATAAATTTTTTCTTCCTTCATACGATTGCTGATCAAAGTCAATAGCTCGAATTCTGTATTGTGCATCTTCAATGTCAGGAATAATGGTCACTACAAAATTATAGGAACGCATATCGCCCAATAGTTGCACAAAACAGCGTTCATTAAATTTTACAAATTCTTTCGCAAGCCTTGTTAAATTCGTAGAGGGATTATTTAAATATTCTTTTATAAAAATATCACCTGGTATACCCGGAATATGCTCTTCTACTAAAGTGTCTTGGTAGGTAAAATAGGTAATACGATTTGGTGACATTAAATGCTCTAGCTCAAGTCCATAAACCCTACTTGCATCGGCACGTTTAATATAGTAGTGGTCATAATTATCGTTTAACTTGTTTACAATCCTAATTCTAAAGGGCTGGCTATTTCCAAAATAACAAAAATCTATTCTAGCGACATCTAAGTGATTTATAATGCTAGTATCCCCTTCGGTTTTTAAGATTGCATATATTTTTACTAAACTTTCTCTTAAATATTCCCACTCCTTCATGTCATAGGACACCTTTTCCCAGCTAGTATCTTTTCCGTTTTTGTCTTTAAGCGGAACAGAATAAGTATAACGTTCTAAATCTTTGTAAGTAACAGGCAACTTTACTTCCCTTCCATATTGTGTTAAATATTTCCGCAAATCAGCATTGATAGGGAAAATTGGTTTTTTCCTTGATGGCTTTTCTGATTCAACCGGCTTGTTTATATAGTCGAAAAAATTTGTCATTGCTTTATACCTATAAATTTACTGAATTTGTTCCGCTTTATTTAAACTGAAAAATTCTAAATCAACATTTCACAAATAGTATTAATTTTATAATAGCACACTTAAATCACACCTCCTTGAAAAACTTATATTGTTTTGCGAATAGTCAAATTGAACTTCTAGAAAATGCGGGTGTACCTGTTGGTGATTTAATGGTACAACGGGGTTATGGGATTTTCGATTTTCTGAGAGTACAAGACAACAAACCTCTTTTTATAGAAGCGCATTTAAATCGTTTTTTTAATTCTGCCGCTATAATGCGATTAAACATTAAACAAACTAGGCAAGAAGTTACAGCACTAGTTTATCAAATTATAGAAAAAAATAATATTCCAAATGCTGGTATTAGGTTGTTAATTGGAGGAGGAGATGCTCCAGATGGTTACACTATTTCAGCCCCTCACTTAATAATTATACAACAACCCTTAGCTGTTCCCTCAGACAACTTGGATGATAAGGGCATCCATTTGGTGTCATATAATTATACGCGTCAATTAGCCGAGGTTAAAACTACAGACTATTTAATGGCTATATGGCTCCAACCTTGGATGAAATCATTGGGAGGGGATGATATTTTATACCACCATGAGGGTTTTATTACCGAGTGCCCTAGGTCTAATATTTTTATTGTTACTGCTGACAATGTGTTAGTTACGCCATCTTTAGGTATGTTAAAAGGGATTACGCGGAACAATATTCTTAGCATTGCTGCCGAAAATAATATTCCCTTTGAGGAAAGGCCAGTTCATTTGGATGAATTTGCAATTGCAAAGGAGTCCTTTATAACAAGTTCTACTAAAAGAATGACCCTTGTAAGACAAATGGACACCTACTTATTAGATACAAAGAGCCATAATTCATTAGCTAGAATTGTCTTTGATTTATTGTTGAAAAAAGAGAGATTATTTTCTAGTTTATAATAAAATTAAATATTTATAAGTAATTGATTTACAATAATCTATAAATAAAAATTGTTTTTTTATCGAAAAACCCCCCTTCGTAGAAGCTTTAGTTAATGATTTGTTAACTACAACTGCACTTTTTTACTACATTTTACTTTAATTTCGCTAAATAATTTTATAAGATTTCAACTAGTATAAATTTTTAAAAAAAATAAGAATGAAAAAAACAATGATGCTGATGTTTGGGCTTATGATGACTATTTCTTCTTTTGCTCAAATTAAAGGAAGAGTAATAGACCAAACATCTAAAGATGTTTTATCTGGAGCTACAGTAACTACCGAAAAAGGAAGCGTAACAACTGGACTTGACGGAACATTTAATTTAAAGACAGCTAAAGCTGGAGACAAAATTACTGTATCTTTTATAGGGTATACTGATGTTGTTTCAATTGCTAAAGACGGGATGGTGATTGAATTAAACTCAACTTCCATTGGTCTAAAAGAAGTAGAGGTAATTTCTTCTTATGGTGTTGATAGAAAAACACCTGCTGCTATTTCTTCCGTTAAAGGCAGATACGTCACAGAAAATTTAGGTTCTCAAGAATTACCTGAGTTATTAAAAATAACCCCTTCCGCTTTTATCACTAAAAGTGGTGGTGGTATTGGAGACTCTCGTATTAATATTAGAGGGTTTGACCAAAGAAACATTGCTGTGCTTGTAAATGGTATTCCTGTAAATGATATGGAAAATGGACAGGTTTATTTTTCAAACTGGGCAGGTATTGGAGATGCATTAAAACAAATGCAAGTACAAAGAGGTTTGGGTGCTTCTAAATTAGCGATCCAATCAGTGGGTGGTACTATGAATATTATTACTAAAACAACTGATGCTGAAAGAGGTGCTTCTTTTCAACAATCTTTAACCGATTATGGTTTAAGCAAATCTGTTTTATCTTATTCAACTGGAAATACAAAAAGAGGTGCGTTTTCTTTTGTGGCTAGTACAATCAATGGTACTGGTTATGTAGAAGGCACTTATACAAAAGCATATTCTTATTTCTTGTCTTATGCTAAGGACTTAGGATTGAATCATAAATTACAAATTATTGCATTAGGTGCTCCACAAGAACATGGACAACGTAGTTCTAGATTAACACCTGCTGAATTTGAAAAATTTGGCAGAAAGTATAATAAAGATTTATATGTAGTTAATGGAGAGTTAAAAAATATTAACATTAACTATTACCATAAACCAATTTTTCAAATAAAT
>CAJATB010000220.1 GCA_903944755.1 uncultured Bacteroidota bacterium | reverse complement strand
TACTGCTAACCCAGAGGATTATACAAATAGAGGTAGCATTGTAACACCCTTAAAAGACAGAATTGAAAGTCAAATTTTAACACACTATCCAAAAAGTATCGAAACTTCTTTAGCAATTACCGAACAAGAAGCGAATATTTCTAAAGCACAGAAAGATATTGTTGAAGTAAGTGATTTAGCTAAACGCATTATTGAGCAAGTTGCATTTGAAGCTAGAACGAATGAGTTTGTTGATAAAAAAAGTGGGGTAAGTGCTCGTTTAACAATTGCCGCATATGAAGCGGCTGTTAGTAGTGCGGAACGCCGTGCTATTATGCATAACGAGAAAAAAACACAGGTGTGGATTAGTGACTTGTCGGGCATCATTCCTGCTATAACTGGCAAAATAGAATTGGTATATGAGGGGGAATTAGAAGGTCCTTATGAAGTGGCTTTGAATTTATTAAACAAAGCAATTAGAACACAGTTCACTGAATACTTCCCTAACCCAGACGATTTAAAAAAGCAAAAAAAATCCAATAAAAAAACCGGCGTAGCCGACGAAAGCAAAGTGGCCGAAAACCCTTATGCGCTTATTACTAAATGGTTTGATTCAGGTAACCATTTAGATTTGTTATTAGATATGAAAGATGCTGATAAAATTGTTTCCTTGTATAAAGTGGACGGCTTGTTCGGTATTGTAAAAAAATATTTTCCGCAAGCCGACGAAAAACAAGCAGCATTATTGATGGAATTTGTTTTACATGGCCTTTCTGCTTTTTCTTTAATTAGCAAAAAAATGATTGATGGTAAAATTGAATTCAAAGACTTAATGGGAAGCATGATGAATTTAGGTAATATTCATTTTGAAGAAGACGATTTTAATGATTACGCATAATGATAAAAAATGACTATTGAATCAAGTTGCATTTTCGTAAGGATTATATAAGTCTACTTTTTTTCATTTGCATTAATTGTATGTACTAAGTTAACATGAAATATAGTCTTCGCTATGTCCAAAAATATTGCGCAGTAATTCGGTTGCTTTCTTAACTTCCTTTGGTTTTCCAATTCTAATAACATCGCATATAGCTAGCAAGTCATATAGTATTGGGTCTAATTTAGATGCGTTAACCGCTCCTGGGTAAAGCGGTTCAATAAGCAAACCTCTGGTTTCTCCGCTTACTGCCGGCCAAACATACACCTCCTCCATGGGGAAATAGTCTCTTAATATTGGTGCCACACTAGCAGTTGCCAACCCTAGGGCAACCGTTCCTGCTTGAATAGGGAATACATATTTTAAACCATCCACTAGGAAGCCATATAGTGCTTCCCTGTTTACTGTGCGTTTGTCTTTTGCTAATAATCCGGCATAGGTGGAACGGGCTAAAGATTCACAAACGGCTGATTTACTGAGTATTAACTCGTTTGCGATGTCTTTCCCCAACCAGTCCTTATCTCCGAATGCAATTATTTTTAGCAAAACTGCAACGTCATGAGGCCGCATGCCTTTGTGAATTTTCATATTCAAATATACCATTTTTCCCAATAAATTCTCAATTTGCGAATCAAGAATTTAATTAATATCCCTATGTAAGCCTGTATGATAATTAATTGTCGCGGCGTTGTGTGCACATGCAACTAAATCTTGCAACAAAAAACCAAACCCTTCTTTTTATTAAAATAGGTAGCTGCAATATTTAATGAACTTTAATATTTAAGCAGCGTAAGTCGAAAAAATTCTATTCAAATAAAAAAGGTTTAATACTTTACCATTAATAATTTAAAATGTTTAAATTGTGCCTATTATAACTTAATTGTTTGTTAAAATTTTCTTACCAAATTAACTAAAATGACTAAAACTTGTCTGATGAAATCAGCATTTATGTTGTTGATCATCTCTCTTCTGTCTTTTTCGGCAAAAGCACAGAACAACACAGTATCGGGAACGGTCCTTGCAGAGGATGATGGCGCTCCATTAATTGGAGTGACTGTTACCAATAAAAACACTGCAAAAAAAACTACTACTAATGCGTCGGGTAAATATACTATAGCTGCAGAAAAGGGAGCTTCTTTAGAATTTTCCTATAGCAGTTATGCTAAAAAGCTAGTCGTTGTAGGCACAAACAATGTAATAAACATAAAATTAGCTAGTCTTGATCAAGAACTTGAGGCGGTTGTTGTTACGGCTTACGGTATGAAAAGAGAAAAAAAGTCATTAGGTTATTCAACACAGTCAATAGATGGTGAAGATATTTCACAAACACGTCGTGACAACTTTATAAGCTCCTTATCGGGCAGGGTTGCGGGTGTAAATATTACGCCATCCTCTGGAACTCCAGGTGCATCTACGCAAATAGTTTTAAGGGGTGCTACTTCTATTGGTGGAAACAACCAACCCTTGTTTGTAGTGGATGGAGTTCCTTATGATAACCAAACATTAAACCAAGAAGGTTTAATTAGTGGTCAATCGGTATCTTTTGCAAACAGAAACTCGGATTATGGTAACAGAGCCATGGACATTAATCCTGATGATATTGAAAACGTTACAATATTAAAAGGACCAGAGGCGACTGCATTATATGGTTCAGATGGAGCTTCGGGAGCAATTATTATTACAACAAAAAAGGGTAAAGCAGGTAAG
>CAJATB010000219.1 GCA_903944755.1 uncultured Bacteroidota bacterium | reverse complement strand
GCCATTAATGAGATTAGAATTTTCTAAAAATAAGGGCTTTGTTATGTTCAAAACAGTATCTTTTTCTAAGTTGGTAATGATTTTGAGTAGTTTATCGTCCTTATTCAAAATTTCATTTATTTTTAATACACAAACCCCAAAACCAATATCATGAGAAAATCTGATCTAATAAATCAAATCTCTGAGAAAACAGGGATTCCTAAGGTAGACGTTTTAGTTACTTTAGAAACCATGTTTAAGGAAGTAAAAGAGAACTTAGCAAATGGCCAAAACATATATATACGTGGCTTTGGCAGCTTTATTACTAAAAAAAGAGCCGCTAAAATTGGACGTAATATTAAAAAGAATATTGCTGTTGAAATTCCTGAGCATTTTATCCCTGCATTTAAACCTGCAAAAGAATTTGTAAACGAGGTTAAAAGCAAACGTAAGTAATTACCTTTGCTAGAAACCGACCAACCTTGAAGAAAACACAACTTATTCTGGTGCTTACTAGCTTAGTTTTATTAAGCACCCTTTACTTTCTGGCCCCAAGATTCAAAAAATCAACTATTTCTCCTGACTCAGCAACAGGGCAACACCAAGCAATTACTAACGCTAGTGTACTAGAAAATGCCAAATTAGCACTTAGTGCTGAACATAAAATTACATTACTATCACTTGATAATGAACTAGTTAAATGCAAAAACAAAGCCGATAGTTTACACGTTTATAGGGAGATGGCTACTTTTTGGGGAAATACCGTCGGCAAGCCTGAACCTTACTTTTATTACACTTACACCGCTGCTTTGTTGGAAAATTCTGAAAAAAGCCTCACTTTTGCAGCCCAGTTGCTGGTTGATAACTTAACCTCACCTGAAGCACCTCCTGATATGCAACCTTGGATAGCAGGAAATGCTAAAGTTCTTTTAGAGAAAGCATTGGTTTTCAATCCTAATAACGATTCAGCAATTGTTAATTTAGGTGCTTGCTATTTGTTTGGTAATTTATCAGACAACCCAATGGCAGGTATCCAAAAAATTAAGGAAGTACTGGATAAAAATCCACATAATACTTACGGGCAATTAATGTTAGGATTGGGCGGCAAAAAATCTGGACAGTATGACAAGGCAATCGAAAGATTCATTGCTGTATTAAAAGAGGATAGTAATAATTTAGAAGCTATGGTTAACTTGGCTGAATGTTATGAATTGACCGACAAAAAACAGTTAGCTATTGAATGGTATACCAAAGTAAATGAGCGGGTAACTATTCCACAAGCTAAAGATGCAATCGCTAAAAGAATAAAACAATTAAAGAAATAACATTTTATAACAAAAATTATCGGACATGCCTTGTGGTAAAAAAAGAAAGCGTCATAAAATTGCGACGCACAAAAGAAAAAAACGTTTAAGAAAGAATCGTCATAAGAAAAAGAACAAATAGTTCTCTATCCCTGATACAAGCGCGTTTGATTAATTAAATGCGCTTGTATTCTTTTACATTCAGGCCACTCTTCTACTTAGCAACTTTACTTTACCTTTTACCTTCCTTTGTAAAGTGGCCTTGATTCATAACATTATAAAGCAGCGCTATTGCTACTCTAGCTGGCTACCTGTTTTTTAAAAAAGTTGCTAAAAGTGAACAAAGAATTAATTATTAATAGTTCCGCTGATGGGGTAGAAATTGCCTTATTGGAGGATAAGAAATTAGTGGAAATCCACAACGAAAAAGTAGACGCCAAGTTTGCTGTTGGAGACTTGTATTTGGGTAAGGTAAAAAAAATCATACCCGGCCTAAACGCAGCATTCGTTGATGTAGGTTTTGAAAAAGATGCCTTTTTACACTATACCGATTTAAGCCCTTATGCTAAGTCAATTATAAAGTTCACGCAATCGGCGATGAACGAGCCCGACTTTAATTTTGCAAAATTTCAAACTGCTCCCGAGATTATTAAAACAGGAAAAATTAGCGAAGTACTTAATGGAAAGCCGAATATACTTGTTCAAATATTAAAGGAACCTATTGCGGCAAAAGGACCAAGGCTGACATGCGAAATTTCATTAGCAGGTCGTTTTGTGGTACTTACTCCTTTTAATGAGATAGTAGCTGTTTCTAAAAAATTACACTCCTCAGAAGAACGCAAAAGACTTCAAAAAATTATTGAAGGAATTAGGCCCAAAAATTTTGGCGTAATTGTAAGAACCGCTGCAGAAGGCAAAACAACTGCTGAATTACATGAGGACCTACTAACCCTAGTGGATAATTGGAAAAATATTGAAGCGAACTTAAAAGGCGCTACGCCTCCAATGAGGATAATGAGCGAGGAGAGTAAAACAACAAGCATCTTAAGGGATCTACTAAGTGCCGATTTTAACAAAATTGTTGTTAACGATAAGAAGATATATGATATCACGCTTAGTTATTTGCAACGTATAGCGCCAAGTAAATCAAATATAATAAGCCTTCATACGGGCGAAAATTCAATTTTCGACCAATATGCTATTACCAAACAGGTTAAATCCTCATTTGGCAAGACTGTAAACCTGAATAGCGGCGCTTATTTGATTATCGAACATACTGAAGCCTTGCACGTTGTAGACGTCAACAGTGGCTTTAAAAGTGTAGGAAACAACCAGGAGGAAAATGCCCTACAAACAAATTTGGAAGCAGCAGAAGAAATAGCTAGGCAGTTAAGGCTTCGTGATATTGGCGGTATTATTGTCATTGATTTCATTGATATGAAATTGCCAGAAAATAAGAAGAAAGTGCAAGAGGCTTTAGAAGATTATATGAAGACCGACAGAGCAAGGCATGCGGTGTTGCCAATTTCTAAATTTGGTTTGTTACAAGCTACCCGCCAAAGAATTAGGCCAGAAGTAAATATTAATACTTCCGAGGATTGTCCAGCTTGTGGCGGTTCAGGAAAAATTACAGCTACCCTATTACTGGAAGATGAAATGGAGAAAAAATTAGCTTACTTAGCTACACATGGGCATAAAAAATTACATATTTTAGTACACCCAATTATTCATTCCCATTTAACCAAGGGTATTTTCAATAGTATTATTAAGCGTTGGAGAAAGAAGTATAAAATAAAACTACAGTCACAGGCATCCACTACGAGTCATTTAGTTGAATACAAATTCTTAGATGATGCGCAAGAAGAAATAAAACTATAAATACTTTTAAAGCAGCTACTAGCAGCTTTACTCCCATAAAAAAGGTCCCGACTAATGATAGTCGGGACCTTTTTTTTAACACTATATTATCCTTGAATACTTAGTTAGCGTACCCAGGGTTTTGCTCTAAATTCTTATTTACATTCATTTCACGAAGTGGAATAGGAAATGTCATTTTATCATCGTTATAAGCCTTCCCATCTACTGAAAGTTTTAAACGCTTAGCATCCCAAGCACCTTGACCTTCAAAAGCTAATTCTAATTCTCTTTCATCAAGCACATCTTGAAGCGTTGGAGCGGCTAATAAAGAAAGTCCTGCGCGGCTGCGAGTTTGGTTTAAATCAGAAGAAACAGTTGCACCAACGTTTGTGCTAAGTCTAGCATTACATTCTGCACGTGTTAGGTAAGCTTCTGCTAACCTCATTACTTTTACGTTTTTATAGTTGTCTCTCCATTTTCCGGCACGGTAAGCATCAGCTTCATAAAAGAATAAATCCTTTCTTGCATCGCCTGAAGTGTACTTGTCATAATGTTTATCAGTTACTTCAATATCACCGTCACGAGCACCAAAAGTAGAAGTGCTAAAGAAAATGAAACAAGAATTAGAACCAGCTTGCGTAGTTACTTGCATCGCAAATAAATCTTCTTTCGTGTTTGCACTTTGGTTAAACGCATCCTCATAGTTAGTCATTAAACCAAAGCTATTTGCGGTAGCAGTTGTAATACATCTATTTGCAGCGTCTCTTGCAGCAGTATAGTTGGCTTGTTGTAAATACACTCTCGCTAATAATAAAGAAGCGGCTGCCTTATTAAGGTAAACGCCATTTGTATTAGGCAATAAGCTTTCTGCTTCAACAGCATCAGCTAATACTTGAGTATAAACGGCAGCAACTGAAGCACGAGATAATTGATAAAAAACATCCTGAGGTGCAGCAGGACCGCTAGCTGTGATCAATGGCACGCCTTTTAATTGGTCTGGGCTACCAGCAACATAAGGTTTTTCACCAAAGAACTTTACCAATTCAAAGTACACTAATGCTCTTTGAAGTAAGGCTTCCCCTTTTACTTTGTTTTTGTCAGCAGCTTTAACAACATCAATTGCACCTAAAATGTTGTTGGAGTTAAAAATTACACCATAAGCAGCTGACCAAGTACTTGATACATTTGAATTATTAGTGAAAATTGCTTTTCCAATAATTTGTCTTGGATCAGGGAAAGTACCTACCCAATTTAATTCGTTATCACTTGCTAATAATTCACTCATCCAAAGTACATCGCCGCCAAATAAGCTTGACGAACCTAATGCAGCGTAATTACCAATAAGTGCTTTTTTAACACGATCATCCGTTGACAATGCCGTAGACGCATCTATGGATTGCGGATTTGAAAGTTCAAGTTTTTTTTCGCAACCGCTAATCAAAAGGACAAGCGATAAGAAAAGATTTATGTTTATAATTTTTTTCATATAAAAAATTTAATAAGTAAGTTAGAATCCAATTGTTATACCAAATACCCAGCTTTTAATTTGAGGTGCTGCATAGAAATCACTTCCTTGGTTCACGTTACCAGCACGGTAATCGGTATTCACCTCAGGATCCCATCCAGTATACTTTGTGAAAGTAGCTAAATTCACACCAGTCAAATAAATTTGAGCACTGCTTATTTTTAAATTAGTAAGCACTTTTTGAGGCACTGAATAACGAAGACTTACATTCTTTAAACGTACATAAGATGCATCTTCCATATAACGAGTACTAATATTTGTTCCGCCCATAAAGCCCCAATCGCCATTATAAGCTAACCTTGCTTCAGGAACCATGGTAACATCGCCTGGGTTTTTCCAGCTATTTAATTGGTCTCTTGTTTGGTTATCAAACCACTCACCACTTGCACTCATGAAACCACCAGCTCCATTTTGTACTTTATTTCCAAATACACCTTGGAACATGAAACTTAATTCAACTCCTTTGTAAGAAACATTATTTGTGATACCTCCAATCCACTCAGGATTTGGGTTACCAACAATAAATTTACCAGCTTCGGAATAAGTATTCGTTGTTCCACCATCTGCTTTACGATATAATGGATCACCATTTGCAGGATCAGCTCCTAAGAAAATAGGCGCATAAAACACACCAATTGGTTGACCAACTATTAAGGCATTTGCATAACGAGCAGAAGATGGCAAGACTTCTTTTTGTTCACCATCTAATTTCAATAATTTATTTTTGTTCTTAGCTGCGTTGAAACTAGTTGTCCATCTCCAGTCCTTATTAGAAATATTAATTGTATTTAAGGTTAATTCAATACCCTTGTTGCTCATTTCACCAACGTTACCATATACTGAAGTCGTACCTGACATAGAAGGAACTGGTACATTTAACAACATATCGCTAGTAACTTTATCATACCATTCGAATTCACCAGTGATTCTGTTATTGAATAAGCCGAAATCTACACCTATGTTTAACATAGTAACTTTTTCCCAACGAAGGTCATCATTACCGAAATTGCTAATTGCAAGACCGCCAGATGTTCCATAAGTAGCAGAACCATATTGTGTACGCGCATCATAAAAACCTAAACCACTATTGTTACCACTGGTACCATAACTAGCTTTAGGCTTTAAGAAACTTAACCAAGAAATGTTTTGTAAAAACTTTTCTTCAGTTGCAATCCAACCTAATGAAACCGCTCCAAAATTACCATTCTTAAATGAAGTACCAAAACGGCTATCAGCATCACGACGTGCACTTAAACCCACTAGGTATTTTCCATTATAAGCGTAGTTGGCTCTTCCAAAATAAGAGATTAAGTTATTTTCATTGAAAGTACCATCTCCATTTGTGTAAGTTGCCACACTCGCTAAAGTTTTTAAGGCAACATCAGGGAAATCCTGTCCCTCAACAAAAGCTGAATTTTGTTCTAAGTTTTCATAAGACATACCAGCAACCACATCTATCTTATGCTTATCTGCAAATACTTTATTATAAGACAAATAATTGTTTGTCATCCATCTTGCATTTCTATACCAGTAGCTAGTTGCTAAACCTTTTTGATCTGCAGTACCGTTTCCAGCCAATGTTCTTGGCCCTTTCCAAACTTCTTGGTTTTGTGTAACCATATCTAATGAAAGTTCAGCATGTGCCGTTAACCCTTTTGCTAATTTCATATCAGCAAAAATTTGACCTTGGTTTCTGAAAGCAGTAATTTTATTACTTGCTTCTTCTGTTTCAATCAATGGATTGTAATAAGTAGCAACTGGTGTATTAAAAAGTTTTCCATTAGCATCTCTTATTGGAGTAATTGGTGCCAGGGCCGTAATTTGCATTGGCGTTTCAAATGCGTTATCTTCTGGCACATTGTTTCTAACAATTTTAGTTAAACTTAAATTCACACCTAATTTCATCCAATCATTCACTTGGTTGTCTAAGTTTACACGAGCACCCATTCTTTCAAAACCATTTTTTACCAATATACCATCCTGACGATTCATATTACCCGCTACATAAAATTTAGTTTTGTCGTTTCCGCCTTGTGCACTCAATTCGTATTGGCTCACTTTAGCTTCTTGGAACGCTTGATCCTCCCAATTATTATTGAAAGTACCTGTTTTCCAGTCTTGACCACCGCCATTTGTATTTGCAGAAGAAATACCACTATAACGGTTGAAACGACCTTTAACCCAATCTTGCGCTTCGTCAACAGCTTCCTGTACATTATTATAGCCCCAATAGTTGTCCGCTCTGTAATAATGGTATTTAGCATCATTTGCTGCTGCCATTAAGAAATAGTCAACATATTCTTTAGCATTTAAAAAACCTCTTTTACGAGTAGGGGCATTTGTACCTTGTTGCACGTTTAAGTTAAACTTAGTTTTACCCGCTTTACCACGCTTAGTGGTAATTAACACCACACCATTTGCACCACGACTACCATATATAGCTGAAGCAGCTGCATCTTTTAAAATTTCAAAAGATTCTACATCATTAAAATTGATATCTGCAGTAGAACTTCCTATAGCACCTGATGCCAATGGAATTCCATCAACCACATATAAAGGTTGGTTGCTACTATTAACTGAACCACTACCTCTAATTCTTACTTTAATACCTTCTCCAACTTTACCACTTTGTGATTCTACAAACACACCAGCGGCTTTACCTTGAATTGCTTGGTCTAAACTAGGAACAGGCGTATTTTGTACTTCTGAACCCTTAATACGTACTAAAGAAGAAGTAATTTCTCTTTTAATAGAGGTACCATAACCAACAACCACTACTTCAGAAAGTGACTTTATATCGGCTTTCAAAGTAATGTTAAAGGTTTTTGAATTCGTTGAAACCTGTCTTGACTCATAGCCTACAGCTATAAATTCTAAGGTTTGATTTGCTTTTACGGAAATTGAAAAACTTCCTTGCGCATCAGTTGTGACACCAACTTTAGTGCCTTTCACAAGTACACTTGCTCCTACTAAAGGAGTGCCAGATTCGTCTGTAACTTTACCTGTTACTGTAGTGTTTTGAGCCATTGCAACACCAATCATGAGAAAGGATGCAATAAAGCTCAAAAGAAATAATTTTTTCATCATAGGATTTAATTTATCTAATAGCGAAATTGATTGACCACTAATTTAATATATTTTTTGATACTATTAATGTTTTGTTAAAAAAATGGCCTGAAATTAAGGCGATGGTTAAATTTTATCAATATTTTACATATACTATCTTTTTTATATTTATTTTTTTTAGTTCAAATATCCCCTTCTTCGGTAAATACCCTTTATATAATAAGATATGAAACTATCTTTACTGCATGAGCAAATCTAAATCGGCGTTTTTTTGCAATAATTGTGGTTACGAATCAGCTAAATGGGCCGGTAAGTGTCCATCTTGTAACGAATGGAACACATTTACCGAAGAAATAGTGGAAAAAGGAGAGAAAAAAGAAACTCCTTGGGAAGGCTACACAAATCAACAAAAAGGGACCGAAGTAATTTCAATAAATGAGGTAAATAGTCAGTCTGAAAAAAGAATAAGCAGTGCCGATGTTGAATTAAACAGAGTTTTAGGAGGTGGCATTGTATTAGGCTCTATTATACTAGTTGCTGGAGAACCAGGCATCGGAAAAAGTACTTTGTTTTTGCAACAAGGTTTAATGATGAAGGACCAAGTGGTGTTGTATATAAGTGGTGAAGAAAGTATTCAGCAAATTAAGATGCGTGCAGATAGGTTGAAATTGCAAAATGAAAATTTCTATTTGCTTACCGAGACACATACAAGCGCAATTTTCAAGGCAATAAAAAAATTAAAACCAACGGTGGTAATAGTAGACTCTATACAAACTTTAGAATCGAATTTAATTGAAGCAGCAGCAGGAAGCGTTTCACAGATAAAACAAACTGCTGCAGAATTTCAACGTTTTGCAAAAGAAACGGGCACGCCTGTTTTTTTAATTGGCCACATCACTAAAGAAGGCACTATTGCTGGGCCAAAAATTTTAGAACATATGGTGGATACGGTACTTCAATTTGAAGGTGACCGACATTACGCTTATAGAATGTTGCGCACACTGAAAAATAGATTTGGAAGCACGAGCGAATTAGGAATTTATGAAATGACAGGTGAAGGAATGCGGGTAGTTACAAACCCTTCTGCTTTTTTAATTGCACAAAGAAATGAATCACTAAGTGGTAGTACAATTGCTGCATCTATGGAAGGCATGCGTCCCTTATTAATTGAAGTGCAAGCATTGGTAACGCAAAGTGTTTATGGAACCCCTCAAAGAAACGTAACAGGTTTTGATTTAAGAAGG
>CAJATB010000218.1 GCA_903944755.1 uncultured Bacteroidota bacterium | reverse complement strand
AATATTCCAAGTGCAATTGAAATATACCAAACAATATCATAAGAGCCTGTCACGTCATAAACTTTGCCTCCCAACCAGCCTCCTAAAAAAGCTCCAACTTGGTGAAATAAAAATGCAATTCCATAAAGCATACTCATATTTTTAACACCAAAAACTGTTGTAATTGTTCCTTGGGTTAGAGGAATTGTTGAAAGCCATAATACTCCCATTAAAGCTGCAAATACATAAGCTGTTAAATTTGAAACAGGAAATAAAATAAAAATTAAAATAATTACTGCACGAGATGCATAAATAGAACTTAAGAGTAAAGGTTTTCTAATTTTAGCTCCTAAAAATCCTGCATAATAAGTTCCAAAAATATTAAATAGTCCTATTAACGCTAATACAATAGTTCCAATTTGTGGTGATAAACCTTTATCAATCAAGAATGCAGGCGCGTGAGTCATAATAAAAAGAATATGAAAGCCGCATACAAAGAATCCAAAACATAATAACCAGAAACCTTTATGACCAAAGGCCTCGGTTAATACTTCTTTTAATGATAAATCTTGAGTGCTTGTATGTTGAATTGGTTTTTCAAACATAGGAACTGCGAGAACTAGCATTATAAGTGTAAGTAAAGATAAAATACCAAAAGCTAAAGTTGGCCCAAAGCTTTGTAATAATACTAATGAAGCTGGCAACATTATAAATTGTCCAAGTGATGCGCTCGACATTGCAATTCCAATTGAAACGCTTCTTTTCTCAGGTGTTACAGATCTGCTAATTGCTCCAAAGATTGGAAATGTAACTCCTGATATCCCAATTCCTAAAATTCCTGATGCTATAATAAATCCTGTTTTTGTTGTAAGAAATCCCATTAAAAATAAACCTAGACAATAAAGAATGCTGCCAACACATACGACAACGCCAGCTCCGATCTTGTCAGAAATTCTGCCAGTAAAAGGTTGCCAAATTCCCCACATTAAATTTTGAAACGCAAGACCCATTGCAAATACTTCTCTACCCCACTGATTTTTTTCGCTGATTGGAATTAAAAAAATTCCAAAGGAGTGTCTAATACCAAATGCAAGTGCAAGTAGAATTGAACCTGCGATTAACACAAATATCGGCTGTCTAAATTTATCTAACACTTGAAACATGCTTATTAACTAATAACATTATTTGGAAAATAATAAATTTATATAATGAGCGATAAAGTATTTCGAGTTTTATTTGGCCTATTAGTTGTTTCTGCAATAACAATGTTAACCTATTATCGTGGAGCAGATGCAACACCTTTTAATAGTGATTTATTTTTTTGGGCTTTATTATTTGGATCGGTCGCGGCATTAATAGATGGTAGCTTAGGAATGGCTTATGGAGTAACAGGTATAGCCTTTTTGCTAGGCTATGGAATTTCTCCTGTCAAAGCGGTTGCTTATATTCATATAGCTGAAATTTTTGTCTCAGGATCGTCAGGATTAAATCACTGGAAAATTGGAAATGTTGACACCAAATTATTTAAGAAACTTCTAATACCTGGAATCATTGGGTCTATTCTTGGAGCTTTAATAATAACAAAAGTTAAGATTCCGTATTTATCAATCGTGATATCTATTTATCTATTATTTATGGGAATATTTCTAATTGCAAAAGCTTACACAAAGATCAAATTACAATTCAAACAAAAGAGTACAATTGTCGTTCCTCTTGCAGTGACCGGTGGATTTGTCGATGGTGCTGGAGGTGGTGGCTGGGGACCTGTTGTTACAACAAGTTTATTAGGTGGAAAAATGTTGCCAAAAAAAGTTATTGGAACTGTCAATGCTTCTGAATTTTTTATTAACTTAGCATCGGCAACTGCCTTTT
>CAJATB010000217.1 GCA_903944755.1 uncultured Bacteroidota bacterium | reverse complement strand
TTTTTCAAATTTTTTTGTTAACCTATCAAGCAATGCTATTAAATGTGCTTCATCCTTGAAATGTATACTGCCAATAGCGTGTACGGTTTGATAGTTCCAAGTACTTGCCTGGTTTTTTTCGGTATACCAGCTTGCGCTTACATAAGCCGAGGGCGCAGTAAACATAACTAAAACATCCCTATTCAATTCAAATGCGTTAGTATGATCTTGCTTACGCATTATATGACCTGATAAAATAATTTGGTCTTTTATTACATCTATTAAAATAGGAATATGCGTAGCAACTGGTTTACCACTTGCATTTACTCCACATATAGTAACAAATGGGTTTGCCTCCATGAAATCAATTACTTCTTGGTGGTTGGTTGCTTTATAATATGGTATATGATACATGAAATTTATAATTTAAAGTGGCAATTCAGTTGTTGTTTTAATTTCATCCATTACAAATAAACTATTAATATGGGCAACCATTGGAAGTACTGCCAGTTTTTCTTGGTAAAATTTATTATAAGTTTCCACATCCTTTGTTACTAATTTTAAATAGTAATCAAAGTTACCTGACACTAAACTGCATGAAATTACCTCTGGAAATTTTAAAATAACCTGCTCAAATTCTGAAAAATTATTCCTGGTTTGCTTATCTAATGTAACTTGACAATGTACTATTAATCCTAGTTCTATTTTTTTTCTGTCCAATAAAGCAACATAGTTTTGAATATACCCTTCCTGTTCCAACCTTTTAATTCTGTCATGCGTTGGGCTCATAGATAAATTAATTGCTGCACTAATATCCTTTATTTTGGCTAGTCCATTTTTTTGCAATATGCCCAAAATGGCTGTATCCATTCGATCTAAACTCATATGATAAATTTAATAGGCGAAATTATTTCTGTTTAATCCCTAAAAACAATCTAAAAATACCTATTATTCCCTAATAATAGCACATTAATAGTAATAATTACTGAATATGATTCATATATGCAAAATATTTCCTTATATATGATATTTGTACAGAAATAAAACAACACGTTATGATAATCGGAGTCCCAAAGGAAATTAAGATCCAAGAATATAGAGTAGGTATGACACCAGCTGGTGTAGACACCCTTACTAAACAAGGGCATAAAGTATACATTGAAACCAATGCGGGAACTGGTTCTGGCTTCTCCGATGAATCTTATACAAGTGTGGGTGCTGAAATTTTAAACACTGCTAAGGAAGTATACGCAATTGCAGAAATGATTGTAAAAGTGAAGGAGCCTTTGGCTGCAGAATTTCCTTATATAAAAGCTGGCCAAATACTATTCACTTATTTTCACTTTGCTGCTTCAAAAGAATTAACAGAAGCAATGATGAAATCACAAGCAGTATGTATCGCATACGAAACTGTAGAATTACCTGATAGGTCATTACCATTATTAGTGCCGATGTCTGAAGTAGCAGGAAGAATGGCAATTAACGTTGGCGCTTATTATTTAGGAAAACCATTTGGTGGAAAAGGTAAATTATTAGGGGGAGTTCCAGGAGTAAGGCCTGCAGAGGTTTTAGTGCTTGGTGGCGGAATTGTGGGAACACAAGCAGCGAAAATGGCAGCAGGCTTAGGTGCTAGTGTAACAATCATGGACAATAATTTGACTAGATTAAGGTATTTATCGGATGTTATGCCTTCGAATGTTGTTACTCAATATTCTACAGAATTAGCAATTAGGGAACTTTTACCTACAGTTGATTTAGTTATTGGCGCGGTATTATTACCTGGCGCAAAAGCACCAAATTTAATCAAAAGAACAGATCTGGCTTTAATGGAACCAGGTACCGTGGTAGTAGATGTTGCAGTAGACCAAGGAGGATGTATTGAAACTTGCAAACCAACAACACATGAAAATCCAGTTTTCACAATAGATAATGTACTACACTATTGCGTAGCTAATATGCCAGGTGCAGTTCCTCAAACTTCTACACGTGCGCTTACACAAGCAACTTTGCCCTATGCACTGGCTATTGCTAATAAAGGATGGGAAATTGCATGTGCTGAAAATCCAGCCCTTGCAAAGGGACTAAATATTAGAGCAGGAAAAATTTTACACAAGGGAGTGTCAGAAGCCTTTAATGCATAAAATTGAATTGAAATAGTAAAAAAACCGGTCAAAAATTTGACCGGTTTTTTTTATGACTAGAATCAGCAATAAAATAATTTTGGATATAGTTTATTAATCGTAATTTTACGATTAATAAACGAACCTATGGCAGATTATTCCAATAAAGAAGCACAAATTGCAGTGTATGCAAAAGCCCTTGCTCATCCAGCAAGAGTGGCAATTATTCAACTTTTGCTAAAAAAACAAACTTGTATTTGTGGCGCTATAGTAGAAGAACTGCCGCTATCGCAAAGTACTGTTTCTCAGCATTTAAAGGAATTGAAACTAGCGGGCTTGATAAAGGGGGATATTGCTGGGGTAAAAACTTGCTATTGTATTGATAAAGTAGAATGGAACAAAGCAAAGAAATTACTTACTGGATTGTTTAGTATGACATTTAAAAAAGAAAATTGTTGTTAACATTAAAATAAAAAATTATGAAAACCGAAGAAGCATTAAAAACATTAGTGAAAGAAAAATATAGTGAGATTGCGTTACAAGACAAAGAAACTAATATGTCTTCATGTTGTGGAGCAGGTGGATGTAGCACTGAAGTATACAATATTATGTCAGAAGATTATTCAACCTTGCCTGGTTATAATGCCGATGCAGATTTAGGACTTGGCTGTGGTTTGCCAACCGAGTTTGCAAAAATTAAAGAAGGAGATGTAGTAGTTGATTTAGGATCTGGTGCAGGCAATGATTGTTTTGTTGCAAGAAAGTTTACAGGCCCAGCGGGCAAAGTAATAGGCGTTGATTTTACACCAGCCATGATTGACAAAGCAAGGGCCAATGCCGAAAAACTAGGTTTGAATAATGTAGAATTTAGGGCAGGTGATATTGAAAATATGCCAATCGCAGCAAATGTTGCAGATGTAGTAGTTAGTAATTGTGTATTGAATTTGGTCCCAAATAAAAATGCAGTAATTAAAGATATTTATAGAGTGCTAAAGCCAGGAGGACATTTTAGTATTTCAGATGTTGTACTAGTTGGCAATTTGCC
>CAJATB010000216.1 GCA_903944755.1 uncultured Bacteroidota bacterium | reverse complement strand
TAAAAAGGATAATTTCTTCATGAACTATTAATTTGAGCGAAAATAACTAGAAAAAACCTTCAATGGACTGAACTATGTCATAGATATGTCATTTTTAAATTAAAATAATACATTGTCCGAAGGTATTATTTAGTAAAAAAAAGAGAACTTTGTAAAAATCAACCACAATATGCCCATTATTGCCCCTTCTTTATTAGCCGCCGATTTTTTACACTTAGGTGCCGCATGTACTATGCTAAATGAAAGTGAAGCGGAGTGGTTTCATTTGGACGTAATGGATGGAAGCTTTGTACCGAATATTAGTTATGGCTTGCCAATAATTGAACAAATAAAAAAAACCACTTCTAAAGTTTTAGATGTGCACTTAATGATTGTACATCCTGAAAAATATATTGCTGACTTCAAAAAAGCGGGTGCTGATGTATTAACGGTTCATTATGAAGCATGCCCTCATTTACATAGTACTTTACAACTTATTAAAGCTCAAGGGATGAAAGCGGGTGTAGCAATAAATCCACATACTTCTGTTGAACTTTTGAAGGATGTAATACAAGATATTGATGTGGTTTGTGTCATGAGCGTAAACCCTGGGTTTGGTGGACAAAAATTCATCGAACACACTTATGAAAAAGTAAGTGCTTTAAAAAATATGATCACTTTAGCAAATGCAAGCACGCTAATCGAAATTGATGGCGGTGTTACCGAACACAATGCAGCAAAATTGGTAAAAGCCGGCGCCGATGTCCTTGTAGCGGGGACCACCGTTTTTAAAGCAGCCGACCCCAAAGCAATGATTGTTACTTTAAAACATTGTTAAACAAGGTTTCCTAATTCCGTTTTGAACTTTTAGCTTACTACTTGTGTTATGTTATTATACGCTATTAACACAATATTATCTTTTTAGGTAATGCACATTTGTGCGTATTTATTGCTTGAAAATTTCAAGTGTTTAAATTAAATTGTGTTAGGCTGTTTTATTCCATTCGCTAACCCTTTAAATGTTATACATTGACAGAAGCTATCATCAGTTTAGACACCGTAAACCCTATTGAGTTTTTCGGCGTAAATAATTCAAAATTCGATATTTTAAAAAAAAGGTTTCCTTTATTAAAAATTTTATCCCGAGGTACGCAAATAAAATTAAGCGGCGCACCTGAACAAATTGATGTAGCCAAAGAAAAAATTACACTTATTATCCAATACATGGAAAGAAATGGTCACCTAAGTGAAAATTATTTCGAACAAATTTTAGGTGGCGATGACGCAGAAGTAATTGATAATTTTGTAGAGCAAAACCCAAATGAAGTTTTGGTATTTGGCCCTAATGGGAAAACAGTACGCGCAAGAACGGCAAACCAAAAGAAGCTAGTGCAGGCGGTGGATAAAAATGATATTGTATTTGCTGTAGGACCTGCGGGTACTGGTAAAACTTATACCGCAGTGGCGTTGGCTGTACGTGCGTTAAAGAATAAAATTGTTAAAAAAATTATACTAACTAGGCCAGCCGTTGAAGCAGGTGAAAGTTTGGGTTTTTTACCAGGAGATTTAAAAGAAAAAATTGACCCTTATTTACGCCCATTATATGATGCGTTAGATGATATGATTCCTGCAGACAAACTAGGTTACTATATGTCTACGCGCACTATTGAAATAGCCCCACTCGCCTACATGCGTGGCCGTACATTAGATAATGCATTTATTATTTTGGATGAATCACAGAATGCTAACGACCTTCAAATTAAAATGTTCCTAACCAGGATAGGCTCCAATGCAAAAGCCATTATCACGGGCGACCCTACCCAAGTAGATTTACCTCGCAACCAAAGAAGCGGCTTGGAAAAGGCGGTGCGCATTTTAGAGCATATAGAAGGCATTGCACATATAAAATTAGATGAAGAAGATGTGGTAAGGCATAAACTAGTTAAAGCAATCATTAAGGCCTACGAAAAAGAAAGGGAAAATGAAACGGAAAATTCCTACCACAAGTAGTGTTGCTTATTTTTTTATAGATGCCAAATTTTAAGTAAATTCACGCTATATGGCTGCTAATAACTTACAACAATTTACAATAGGCGTAGAAGAAGAATATATGGTATTGGACCCTTCTTCAAAGGAATTAAAAAGCCATCAGCAAGCTATTGTGAATGAAGGAGAAAAGTTATTTAAAGAAAGGATAAAAGCAGAAATGCACCAAGCCGTGGTGGAAGTAGGCACCAGTATTTGCACTAATGTGGACCAAGCCTACACCGAAATTTTAGAATTAAGAACTGGGGTGGCAGCCGTAGCAAATAGCTTAGGTTATAGTATTGGCGCTTCGGGTACACACCCTTTTAGTTTATGGGAAAAACAATTAGTATCTGACCAAACTAGGTACCAAGCCTTATTGAACGAATTACAGCAAGCTGCTAGGAGTAATTTAATTTTTGGCCTACATGTACATGTAGGAATGGAAGACCGAAAAATGGCCATTCATATTGCCAATACAGCCCGTTATTTTTTACCCCATATTTATGCATTAAGTACTAACTCCCCTTTTTGGGAATCTCGTGATACAGGCTATAAGAGTTACCGGTCAAAAGTATTTGACAAATTTCCAAGAACAGGCATCCCTGACTATTTCGAAAGTGTAGAAGCTTATGATAATTTTATACAGGTACTAATTAAAACAAATTGCATTGACGATGCAAAAAAAATTTGGTGGGATTTACGCGTGCATCCAGTGTATAACACTATTGAATTCAGAATTTGTGATGTACCTATGACCACCCAAGAAACCATTACTATCGCAGCCTTGTTTCAAGCCCTTTGTGCTAAAATTTATTCACTAAGGAAGCAAAACATAAACTTCATTAATTACCAGCGCGCATTAATTAATGAAAACAAATGGCGTGCGAGTCGCTATGGTATTGAAGGAAAATTAATTGACTTTGGTAAAGAAAAAGAAGTCCCTGTTAAAGCATTAATTGACGAATTACTTGAATTTATTGACGATGTAGTGGATGGCTTAGACAGCAGAAAGCATATTGAAAAAGTGGCAAGCATTTTTAAAAATGGGACAGGCGCCGACCAACAACTACGCATTTTTAAGGAAACAGGAAGCCTAATAGAAGTGGTGAAATATATTGAAAGCCGCTTTCTTGCAGTGGATTAGTGAAATTATTATTGCGCAGCAGTAAAGTCAAATAAAGTGGCTGTGAATACTCCCCTTTCTCTTTTCTTAAAAATAACATCCCAATTACCTTTATACCTTAAAATTTTGGGCACTAATTGTCCGTTAAAGTAAGTCATCTCCACTTCCATTTGAACATTGAAATCATAAACGCCCGCCTTATAACTTAGGGAATAATTACGGCCAAGCACTTCTAAGGTTTTAGGATCAAACCAAGTAATCATTTGGTCAACTACTATCCTATCGTTTGCTAAAAAATTCAAGTTTTGTTTTGGTTGCACATCAAACACAACCACAAGTTTGCCATGATACTCTACATAGTCTAGCCTATAGTCATATAACTCATGTGCAGAGGCGTCATACAAGTCTAATTTATTTCCAATAAAAGGAATGCCTGGGATTTTTCGGCCCGGATTAAAAAACAACATTTTTAATTGCTCCTTTGCTTTTTCAATACCTGATCCCTCAATGGTTCTTGTTCTGCCATTCACTATATTGGTTTCCCCGCAAATACTTCCCTTTGTAAAAAATAAACTAGCATACAGGGAAGGTGTTACATAATTATAATCACCCTTTGCATTTCTTAAATTACCCGTAACGGTTTCTTCCAATACATCCATTGTTCTGCAGCCAGCAACCTTGTTCTGTCTTGTTTTACTATTTAGTGAAGCTTGCATAGTATTATTTTTATCCATCATTTGAATAAAATTATACGAGCTGTACCCAATGGTTCTTAAAGTTCTAAAGGCCTTATAAAAGCTAGTGTCTTCCTTTATTTTTTGGAGAATGTCCTTGTAATCAAAATTATTACGCACAATTACTTCGGACAAAGTAAAATTTTGACCATTGTTATTTATAATGGTGTCCTGCGCGTGCATGTTCAAAAAACTTAAAGCAAAGAACAAGAAAAATACACTGCGCATAACTATTACTTTATTTGTATCATTTTATAGTCTACCCTTACTTTTCCTTTTGTAATATCGTTTAGTTTCCCTTGCAACATTTTCTTGCGAAGGGGCTTGATATAATCAATAAATAATTTCCCTTCAATATGGTCGTATTCATGCAAAATAACTCTTGCAGTCATCCCATTAAAGGTTTCTTGCTGTTGCACAAATTTTTCATCCAAATAGGACAAGGTAACTGTTTCTGCTCTCAACACGTCTTCACGTATTTTAGGAATACTTAAACAACCTTCATTATACACCCAATCATTGCCACCTGTTTCTATAATTTGTGCATTAATAAACACCCGCTTAATACCAGGTGCATCGGGATATACGTCGTCCCCATCTTCTACATTTTCAAAAATTTGCTGGCTATCCATTACAAATAATCGGATATTTCTATTCACTTGTGGTGCAGCTAGGCCAACCCCATTACTTTCATACATGGTTTCCCACATTGACTCAATTAATTCAGACAAATTAGGATGGTTTGCATCAATAGGTGCACTCACTTTTCTTAAAATAGCTGCCCCATAGGCAACAATAGGTAAAATCATACTTCTACTTTATAATAAATGCAAAGGTAGAAATAAATAGGCAGTTTAAGGTCGGTTGGTAAGATATTCCTGCAATAGCATGGTAGCAGCCACTCTGTCGATGGTTTTCTTGTCGCGTCTGTCGTTCTTCTTCATCCCCATTTCTACCATTGCCCTTACCGCATTTTTTGAGCTATATCGCTCGTCTACCGTTTTAATAGGTATGGTTGGAAATTTTTTGGCTAATTCAATAATGGCTTTTTTAACCAATGGAGTAGCGTGTGTAGGCGTATCGTCTAAATTTAACGGCTCCCCTATTAATATTAATTCAACGGGTTCTTTTGCAACATACGACGCTAAATACGTAAACAAGTCCTTAGTGTCAACGGTTGTTAAGGCTGTTGCAATAATTTGAAGCGGGTCAGTCACTGCTAACCCACATCTTTTTCCCCCATAGTCAATACAAATAATACGTGCCAATTTGTTAAATTTTAGAATAAATGATTGTATCGAATGTATAAATCAATTAAAACGAAAATACTAAAAACAATACTAGCAATTCCATTTGCAGTCATAAAGGCAATATTAACTTTAGACAAATCGGTTGGTTTAACAATACTATGCTGATATATTAACATCCCTATAAAAACAAGTAATCCTATAGTATAAGCATACCCAAAGTCGCCAAAAAATAAGGCAATAATTACACAGGTTGCTGATATCATATGTAAAAAACGAGAAATATTTAATGCAGTTTTTATCCCCCAATAACTTGGCATAGAATACAAGGATTGTGACTTGTCAAATTCAACATCCTGTAATGCAAAAATAATATCAAAACCACTTACCCAAAATAATACAGCAAATGAAAATAACAAGGGCACTATATTAAAAACACCTGTCACCGCTAAATATGCTCCAATTGGTGCTAAGGAAAGTCCAATGCCTAAAACTAAATGACATAAGTACGTAAACCTTTTTGTATAACTATAAAACAAAATCACAAACAAAGCCACAGGCGATAAATAAAAACAAATGGTATTTATAAAATAAGTTGCAATTACAAAAACTATGGCATTTATAAAAACAAATAACAACGCCTTTTCTGCCTTAATTATACCTGCTGGTATTTCTCTAATTGCAGTCCTTGGATTTAGTTTATCAAAGTGTCTGTCCAAATACCTGTTAAAAGCCATTGCAGCCGACCTCGCAGTAAACATGCAAACAATTACTAAGAAGAATTTAAAACCAATATTTTCAATGGCTAGCTGGTTTGTTAACTGGTAGCTCACGCCCAATGCAAAACCAATTAAAGCAAAGGGTAATGCGAAAATGGTATGTGAAAATTTTACTAACCCTAAATAATTTTTTACTACTGACATAAATTTAAAATCTTGTTTTTACCTTACAAATTCCCATAACACAATAGCCGCTGCTACCGAAATATTCAATGAATGTTTCATCCCCCATTGTGGTATTTCAATTACCCCATCGCAAGCTGCAATAACTTCTTCACTTACTCCGTCTACCTCATTCCCAAAAACAAAAGCCAAAAATTCGTCTTTTACATTGGGGTATTGCTCTTTAAATTGCTCCAAGGAAATACTCCCTTCTGTTTGTTCAATTGCATATACTTTATACCCTCTTTCTTTTAGGGCAGTCACTGCTTCAATAGTTTGCTCATAAAACAACCAATCCACCGTTTCAGTAGCCCCTAAGGCAGTTTTATGAATATCCCTATGTGGTGGCTGAGGTGTAAAACCGCATAAACAAATACCGTCAATTAGGAAACCATCGGCAGTTCTAAAAACACTCCCCACATTATGCATACTTCTAATATTATCCATAACCACCACTATGGGCTTCTTGTTGGCCATTTTAAAGTCCTCCACCGACTTCCTGCCTAATTCATCCATGGTCAGTTTTCGCATACGCAAAAGTACGCTTTTCGAATATTAAAAAAATTATGTAGGTTTGTTGCCATGGCAAAATCAAGTGCAGAAACACCGCTAATGCAACAACATAGGGCTATTAAGCAAAAATACCCCGATGCAATTTTGTTGTTTAGAGTAGGTGATTTTTATGAGACTTTTGGCGAAGATGCTATAGTGGCTTCTAAGGTATTGGGTATCACGCTTACTAAGCGAAATAATGGTGCACCCAATTCAAGCGAATTAGCTGGATTTCCACACCATTCGCTAGACACTTATTTACACAAATTAGTAAAAGCGGGCCATCGGGTTGCAATTTGTGACCAACTAGAGGATCCAAAATCGGTTAAAGGGATTGTAAAGCGCGGCGTAACCGATATGCTTACTCCCGGAATTGCCACGAATGATAAATTACTAGAACATAAAAACAATAATTTCTTAGCAGCTATTTATGTCGAAAAAGACCATGGCGGTATTGCATTTTTAGACATCACCACAGGGGAATTTTTAATTGCAGAAGGCAACACTGAATATTTAGATAAACTTTTGCAAAGCTTACAACCAGCCGAAATATTATACCCAAAAAATTATCAAGCTACTTTTAAAGAAGTATTTGGGAATAGCTTTTATATATACGGGCTAGATAGCTGGATTTTTGACGAACCTTTTGCCACAGAACTTTTATATAAACAATTCCAAACAGAAACATTAAAAGGCTTTGGTATTGAGGACCAACATATGGCCATTATTGCAGCAGGTGCGATTTTGCATTATTTAAAAGAAACCGAACACCCTCACCTACAGCATATTCATAAAATTGGGCGCATAGAAAGAAATGAAATTTTATGGATGGACAAATTCACTATCCGCAATTTAGAATTAATTGGGAATGGTGCAGATAGAAAAGGTTTGCTAGAAATAATGGATCATACTAAAAGCCCTATGGGTGCACGTTTATTGAAGCGTTGGTTAATATTCCCCTTACAAGCGCCTGAACAAATAAACAACCGTTTAAATGCCGTTGAAACTTTATTAAAAGTGCCGGAGCAAACAAAAAAAATTAGCGCATTAATAGAATTAATTGGCGACATGGAAAGGCTCGCAAGTAAGTTAAGCACAAGGAAGTTGCAGCCCCGTGAATTTATGCAATTAGGAAAATCATTGGAAGCTATTGAAGCAATAAAAGTAGCATTAGGTACCATTGATAATAATTACTTACAAAAAATTGGCAATGACCTTAAACTTTGCGCCAATGCAAAAAATGCAATTTTCAATACGCTTATCGAACAACCTCCTGCAACTTCAGTTAAAGGAGGTTTTATAAGGGAAGGTGTATTGGCTGAGTTGGATGAATTAAGAAATATTTCAAGTGGTGG
>CAJATB010000215.1 GCA_903944755.1 uncultured Bacteroidota bacterium | reverse complement strand
GGGCACCAGACGAGAAAAAACTAATTAATTTAAAAATTGAAAAATCAATTGAAGTGATTGAATCCTTTGCGACAATTGGTTTAGAAAGGACAATGACTATTGCGAATGGGTTGGATATTAAATTAGAAGCCTAGTACCGAATTAAATTTATTCCTATGAGTATATATTGTATTGGCCGAAACTATGTAGCACACGCAAAAGAACTAGGCAATGAAGTACCAACTTCGCCTGTAATTTTCATGAAACCTTCCACTGCATTATTAGGGAAGGGTGAAAATTTAACCATTCCTAGTTTTACGAGCGACTTACATTACGAAGCTGAACTAGTTTTACGCGTAAACCAAATGGCTAAAAATATTAAGGGAGCAAATGTGTTGGATTATTGCGACGCAATTACCGTAGGAATTGATTTTACTGCGAGGGATTTACAAAACAAATTAAAAGAAAAAGGCTTGCCTTGGGAAAAGGCAAAAGCGTTTGACGATTCTGCAGTAATAGGCGAGTGGATACCACTAACCCAGGATATGTTTGAAACTCCATTTCATTTCTCCATGACACAGAACGGCAATATGGTTCAAGAAGGAGATTCATCCCTTATGATATTTTCTTTAAGCCAGATAATAGACAGCATCACTGAATATTTCACTATTTACCCCGACGACCTAATTTACACAGGCACCCCAGTTGGTGTAGGACCCACTTCAAAGGGGGATGTTTTTGAGGGATTTTTTGAAGGAAAACCTGTTTTTAAGGTTAAAGTGAACCTTTAATTTCAAAAAAATAATGTAGTTTTGCCACCCTCCAAAGGAGGTAAATAACCATAAGGCGAGGTAGCTCAGTTGGTTAGAGCACAGGATTCATAACCCTGAGGTCCCGGGTTCAAATCCCGGTCTCGCTACAAAGCCTGTCACAAACGTGACAGGCTTTTTTAATGCGACACAACGTCGGATGCTTGCATACGTAAGTTGGGGAGCGTTAAAAAAGACAAACGCAAATCGAAGATTTGTGTTTGAAAGGCTTTGGGTAAGGCGACCTTCGAGGATGACAGCGAACGAAGTGAAGCTGGCAATCCCTTTAAATCGTGGGTCCTTTGCTACGTGAGGTTTGCGTGAGGTTTTTTATTTTTTCCCAAAGACGCTAACCCATTGCTGGTATTTCATACCTTATCTTTTATCCTTTAGTGTGGTAGTTTTTCCTGAAAATAACCATAGGTCCAGGTACCAGCAATGGCACTTAGAATTACCACAAGCACAGCATAGAATCCTGCACCAATGTGTGCAAACAAGGGACCGGGGCAAGCACCAGTGATAGCCCAACCGAATCCAAATAAGAGCCCACCATAAATTTGCCCCTTATTAAATTCCTTATCTGCAATTTTGATCACTTCTCCATGAATTGTTTTGACATTGAATTTCTTAATCAAGAAAACTGAAATAGCACCTACCACTACTGCAGTCCCAATTACGCCATACATGTGGAAACTTTGTAAGCGAAACATCTCTTGAATTCTGAACCAAGAAATGATTTCTGCTTTTACAAACACAATACCAAAAAGTATACCAACAAGGGTGTACTTTAAATTATACCAACCTGGATGTGTTTGTTCTGATGCATTTACGCAAGCTGTATTACTATCTATGTTTTGTACTTTTTCGTTGTTCATTGTTTAATTTTTATAAGGATAAAATCCAAGGTAAAATAATATTTGCCATAAAAAATCCTCCTGCCATAAAGCAAATAGTTGCAACAAGAGAAGGCCATTGTAAATTACTTAAGCCCATTATAGAATGGCCCGAGGTACAACCTCCTGCATACCTAGTGCCAAATCCCACTAAGAATCCACCTAAGACCATCATAATGAATCCACGTAACGTGAATAGGGCTTCAAAGCTGAATAATTCAGAAGGTAGCATATAATTGTAATTAGTAATACCGTATTGCGCTAATTCTGTTTGTAAAGCAGGGTTTACTTCAATTGGCGCATTGGTCATTAAGTAGTGATTCGCTAAAAAAGCGCCTAAGAAAATTCCCCCTACAAAAAAGAAATTCCAAATTTCTTTTTTCCAATCATATTTAAAGAACTTGATATTTGCTGGAAAACAAGCAGCACATACATGTCTTAAATTGGAAGAGATACCGAAAGATTTATTACCTAAAATAAGTAATGCTGGCACAATTAAACCGATGATAATACCGGCAACATACCATGGCCAAGGTTGTTGAATTTGTTCGATCATGTTGATTGGTTTTTATTTATTTACTATAAAATTTTTTAATGGGTTTATAAGGTCCATATTTATGTTGGTTCTCTGAGAAACTATCTGCATAAGGCGCAAAAGCAAAATCTAATGGCTTTTTATCATATTTAGGCCAGTCCTTTGATTGGTCTTTGTGCGGTCTCGGTTGGCTATTAACATACGCTGCTACATCCCAACATTCTTCTTCTGTTAATTTTGGAGACGCATGTGAGGTTAATTGATATGGCATATTATTTTTTACATAACCTGCAAAATTACTTATTCTAAATAAACCAGCACCATCATTGTAACTATGTGGACCCCAAAGTGGTGGATAAGCATATTCTAATTCATCTAAACTGAACTGTCCTTCTCCATTTGCACCATGACAACTTTGACATTGTGCGGTGTATACAATTTGTCCTTTTTTTGGATCAGCTGCTCGATCTAGATATGCTAATTTTTCTATACCAGATCCATGTGGCTTGTTTCCTTTTTCAACGTCTTGTCCTAACCATTTAATATAAGTATAGATTGCTTTGAATTCTCTACTGTTGCTATCTATGGCAGTTCCGTTTAAACTTCTTTCCATACAATCAGCTACACGTTTGTAGATGCTTTCAATTTGCCCGCTTCTGTCTCTAAACTTAGGATAGGTAGAAAATACGGCAGCGTAATTATTACCCCATGCCTTAGCGCCGGCTTGTAAGTGACAGTTTTGGCAATTCATACCATTTGTAATTTGAGCAACAGATCCCTTAGGTCCAAGGTATTTAGAAGTATGTGCAATTAGCTCTTGTCCATAAATAACCAATTCGCGTTCTTCGCCTAATGTGGTATTGTCCATATAAATACTTGGCCCCACCCAAGTGCTATCTATTTTGGCAATAGTACCATCTATTTTAAAGTAATCTCCATTAATAAAACCTACTAAAAAGTAAATACCAATTAATGTAATGATGCCAAGTAAAATTAGATATAGCTTTTTCATTAATTTAATACGTTTTCTGCTTTCTTAATATTGAAGTCCAAGTATATTTTTATAACTATTTAAATTGATAAGTAGTCCCTTGTAATTGTGTCAATAGCGTTGGCGATTGATCTGTTGCAAGGGTTCTTCCTTCTAGTTTTGGTGCAACAGGTGAATTATTTGCTAAATAAGATTTTATCACTTCATGCAAACTTATATTCGTAGCTATTGGATTGGTTACTTTTTCTATTCTACATAAAGTGTCATTCGGATCCCCTTCTCTTTCACAAGCCACAATTTTATACAATTTGTTTTTATCTAAGGCTTGTCCCTTTATTTTAACCCAATTTACTCTTTGTCCTTTTGGTTTGCCAATAGTACAATTCACTTCCATGCCAGCAAAACGCACAAACCATCCCCCAAATCTTTTACTTGGATCTGTAGCAAATGCATTTTCTAATTCTTTTTCTAACCAATCTAAAATTTGCAATCCTGTTACTTCCCCTGTTTTAGCTGTTGAATCTACAGGTAACATATTCCACAAAAACTCATTGGTAATTGCAACTTGTTTTTTATTTTCTGGAATTGCCAAAGGTTGACAAAATCTAAAGCCATTACTTAAAGCAATATCTGGCTTAAACTTCCACATCACTGCATCTGTAATTAAATTATCCATAGGCGTTTCTAAAACAAAATAACGCACCAATGGCGTTGTAGAATAACCAATCACTTGATTCATTTTATCTTGATAGGGCGCTGCGGCATACTCTACTAATGCCAATGTTTTTTTATCTGCTGGATATTTTTCAGGATCTACATCTATTAGTTCATAGGCATAAGTAGCAATTTTTCCATTCTCAACTTTGATATCTAGTTTTCCTAAGAAAGATCCAAATGCGCCACACTCAACTACTTTTGTATATTTTCCTTGTATCGGCACACGTACACGTTCATGGGTGTCAGCGCCTAAAATAAAATCTGCTCCTTCTACTCTTGGATCGTTTGCTAAACCAACCTGCTGTGCTAAACCCATATGGGTAACCACGAAAATAATACCGCAACCTTCAACTTCTTTTAAGTATTTGATATACTTAGCTACATTGTCTGTTGC
>CAJATB010000214.1 GCA_903944755.1 uncultured Bacteroidota bacterium | reverse complement strand
TACTAGCCATTTTAGTTGGAGAGCTAATAATATTCAGGCCTATAAAACATTGCAACATCAGCACTTGCATGAGATAACACAAAACTTGCAACAATTGCAGGGAAATGAAAAACCACAAATAAATTTTGTGCCTTGGAGAGGTGATTTTACGAGAGGCATTTTTGTAACCTCAGTGTTGGAAACAAACGAAACTTTAGAAAATTTATACAAACTGTATTCCAAATATTTTGATTGGCATCCATTCACTTTTGTTTCTAAAAATAATATTGATTTAAAACAGGTAGTGAATACCAATAAATGTTTAATTCATTTAGAGCAGCAAGGTAATAAGGTAGCCATTCACTCGGTAATTGATAATTTATTAAAGGGTGCAGTAGGACAAGCGGTACAAAACATGAATTTAATTTTTGGCCTAACCGAAACGGCTGGGTTACAATTAAAGGCAAATTATTTTTAACACATAAACAACTAGCCTCCTTAAATAGGGCTCGTAATAAAATATACTCACAAATACTAAACTATTAAATAATGTCTCTATTCAAAGTATACCCGTTAAACCCAATTGCAATTACTAAAGCAGCGGGTAGTCGTGTATGGGATGACAAAGGGCAGGAATATTTAGACATGTATGGTGGACATGCAGTAATTAGTATTGGTCATACGCAGCCGCATTGGGTAAAACGTATCGAAGATCAATTGCATGCAATTGCTTTTTATTCAAACTCGGTAATTATGCCTATTCAAGAACAATTAGCAACTGCATTAAATGAAATAAGTGGTAAAGACGATTTCCAATTATTTTTATGCAATAGTGGTGCTGAAGCCAATGAAAATGCAATGAAATTAGCTTCCTTTCATACAGGGAGAAAAAAAATAATAGCTTTTAAAAAAGCATTTCATGGAAGAACTTCTTTGGCGGTTGCTGCTACCGACAACCCAAGTATTATTGCACCAATAAATGAAACGGATAATATTCTTTTCTTACCATTAAACGATATTACTGCATTAGAAACTTGTTTTGCGGATAATGGAAATGAAATTGCGGGAGTGATAATTGAAGGCATACAAGGAGTAGGTGGTATTCATGAGGCAAGTACACGTTTTTTACAAGCCATCAGAAAATTTTGCAACAATTACGGGGCTGTATATATAGCAGATAGTGTGCAGTGCGGCTATGGAAGAACGGGTCAATTTTTTGCACATGATATTGCAGGTGTCGATGCTGATATTTACTCCATGGCAAAAGGGATGGGTAATGGCTTCCCTGTTGGAGGGATATTAATTGCGCCAAGCATACAAGCTAAATTTGGCATGTTGGGTACCACTTTTGGAGGAAACCCTTTAGCATGTGCTGCAGCTTTAGCAGTGATTGAAGTAATGCAAAAAGATAATTTAATAGCTGCTGCATCCGAAAAGGGTGCCTATTTAATAGAAGCACTTAAAAAAACGCCAGGGGTGAAAACAGTAAGAGGTAGGGGTTTGATGATTGGCTTTGAAATGGAGGAACATTTAAAGGATACAAAACAAGTATTGTTAAACGATTTCAAAATATTTACCGGAGAAGCCAAGCCAAACGTAATTCGATTGTTGCCTTCTTTAGCAGTTTCGATGGCAGAAATTGATTTATTTTTAGTTGGATTAAATAAAGCGGTTCAGCAACTTTCAAAGACTGCTTAAAATTATTATATGAAACAATTTATTTCAGTAAAGGATGTTGTGAATATAAATGCACTTGTAAAAAAGGCATTAGATTACAAGCAGCAACCCTTTATGGATAAAACCCTAGGAGCGAATAAACGTATTGGGTTATTATTTTTAAATCCTAGTTTAAGAACTAGATTAAGTACACAGGTTGCTGCGCAAAATTTAGGCATGGAACCCATTGTATTTAATGTGGATAAGGAAGGCTGGGCACTTGAATTTACGGAAGGCGCTATTATGAATGGAACTACAGTGGAACATATTAAAGATGCTGCTCCGATACTCGGCAATTACTTTGATATTTTGTGTATTCGAACCTTTCCAAGTTTACAGGATAAGGAAGCAGATTATAGTGAAAGAATTATCAAACAATTTATTAAATATGCGGGCATCCCAATTGTTAGTTTAGAAACTGCAACATTGCATCCACTGCAATCTTTGACAGATATTATTACTATTAAGGAACAAATGGAGTTGAGTGGGTCTTTTAAAAATAAGAAACCTAAAATAGTATTAACCTGGGCGCCACATATTAAACCAATTCCTCAGTGCGTTCCCAATAGTTTTAGTGAATGGGTAAATGCATGGGGCGAGGCAGATTTTGTGATTACACATCCTATTGGCTACGAGCTATCGACTGAATATACCAATGGGGCAACCATTACAAACGACCAAGACGCTGCATTAAAGGATGCGGACTTTGTATATGTTAAAAACTGGAGTAGCTTTAGTGAATATGGAAAAGTGCTTTGCACCGATGCTGCTTGGATGTTAACACCTGAAAAGTTAGCCGCTTCCAATAATGCAAAAGTGATGCATTGTTTGCCTGTAAGAAGGAATGTAGAATTAAGCGATGCTATATTGGATGGGGATAGTAGTTTAGTGACTAAAGAAGCGTCCAATAGAGTTTGGGCAGCACAAGCGGTATTAGCTGAAATAGCAAGTTCGATTCAATAGCAATAAAATAAGGGTAAATTGTATTAGAAAGTAGTTAGTAATTTATGGAATCATTATACGTCATTAAAATTGGAGGAAATATTGTAGACAATCCTGTATTGTTGACACAATGTTTGCAGGCTTTTGCGCAAGTAAATGGCCATGCTATTTTAGTGCACGGAGGAGGAAAATTAGCGACTCAGTTGGCGACTTCATTAGGTGTTGAACAAACGATGATTGAAGGAAGAAGAATTACCGATGAAGCAACATTGAAGATTGTTACCATGGTTTATGCTGGGTATATTAATAAAAATATTGTTGCTCAATTGCAATCCCTTGGAGTGAACGCGATGGGTTTATCGGGTGCAGATGCAAACTTAATTCAAGCGCATAAACGCGCACATACAACTATTGATTATGGTTTTGTGGGAGATGTAGACCAAGTGAATGTTACACAAATTGAAAATTTATTAACACAAAATATAAAATTAGTTATTGCACCCATAACGCACGATGGTCAGGGGCAGTTGTTAAATACGAATGCAGATACCATTGCGCAAAGTATTGCTACTGCGTTATCGGCTAGCTACCAAGTGCATTTGATTTATGGTTTTGAGAAAGAAGGAGTTTTATTGGACGTGAATAATCCCAGTTCAGTGATTGCGAAAATCGAAAGGCCCAGTTATGCCAAACTTAAAGAAGATAAAATAATCTTTGAAGGAATGGTCCCAAAAATCGATAACGCATATCTAGCCTTAGACGGTGGTGTACAATCAGTCATCATTGGCAAGGCCGAAAAACTGAATGAATTAATTAACGGTACTGCTGGTACTACAATCAAAAACTAATGTCACAAAATAATAACATACAACAAAATATAGCTTTAATAACGGTGTTACAAAAAGACGCAATCAATTTATTAAAAACACTTATTTCTATTCCTTCTTTTAGCAAAGAAGAAGACGGGACAGCCGTTATATTAAATACTTTTTTATTAGCACGAAACGTTAACACGCAAAGAATTAAAAATAATATTTGGGCGACCAATTTATATTTTGATGCCGCAAAGCCAACTATTTTACTGAACTCCCATCACGATACCGTTAAGCCAAATAAAGGGTACACCCTTGAACCATTTAGCCCTTTCGAAAGCAATGGCAAATTGTACGGTTTAGGTAGTAATGACGCGGGTGCTTCACTAGTAAGCTTATTAGCGACTTTTTTATTTTATTACGACCAACAAAACTTACCTTATAATATTGTTTTTGTAGCATCGGCTGAAGAAGAAATTTCAGGACAGGATGGAATCGAATTAGTACTGCCTTCACTTCCTGCAATTGATTTTGGGATAGTGGGTGAACCTACCCAATTAGAGATGGCCATTGCAGAAAGAGGTTTGCTAGTGTTAGATGTAGTTGCTACGGGTAAAGCAGGGCATGCTGCAAGAGATGAGGGGGAGAATGCTTTGTATAAGTTATTGACTGACTTGGAATGGTTTAGGACCTATACTTTCCCAAAAACAGCTGATTTGCTTGGCGGGGTAAAGATGACGGTCACCGTAATTGAAACCGAAAATAAACAGCATAATGTAATTCCTTCTACATGTAAAATGGTAGTGGATGTGCGCGTAAATGAGCTGTATACATTTGAAGAAATATTAGCTACTATTGGGCAGCATGTTAAATCGGAAGTAACGCCAAGAAGCCTAAGGATGCGTTCTACAGGCATTGATTTGGATCATGTATTGATTAAGGCAGGTTTGGCTTTGAAAAAAGGTTATTATGGTTCAGCTACTACTTCTGACAAAGCATTAATGCCATTTCCAACATTAAAAATGGGTCCCGGCGATTCTGCAAGAAGTCATACGGCTGACGAATATATATTTATTAATGAAATCGAGGAAGGCATCGTGACCTATATTCAATTACTTGAAAACATCTTTACACTATGAGCAAGCTTTGGCAAAAAAATAATCAAGTAGCTGCCGCTGTTGAAAAATTCACCATTGGTAATGACCAAGCTATGGATCAATACCTTGCAGCTTATGACGTATTAGGGTCCTTAGCACATACTACTATGTTGTCGGAAGTAGGTTTATTAACCAAGGCCGAATTAAGTCAAATAAAAAAAGCATTGGTGGATATTTATAAAACTATTCAAGCGGGCAATTTTACTTTAGCCCCAGGGGTAGAGGATATTCATTCTCAGGTGGAAATAGTATTGACCGAAAAGCTGGGGGATATTGGTAAAAAAATACACAGCGCGAGAAGTAGAAACGACCAAGTTTTGGT
>CAJATB010000213.1 GCA_903944755.1 uncultured Bacteroidota bacterium | reverse complement strand
GGAAATTTTAAAAATATTTTGCATTGGGTTTGGACCAATTAAAATTTTTAAATTAAAACTGTCAATACTTTTAAGATTAAATTTTATATCATTATGATTTTGTAAAAATCCTGAAGAAAGCATAATACTTGATTTCGAAATATAGGTTTCAGTGGATAAAGATTCTCCCATATTCCAGTCTACAATGCAGGTACTAGTCACCTTTGATCCTGACGCAATATTTTGACAAAACGGATCTAGGTATTGGCCTTTTAGTAATGAAGGGGAGGTGAGACAAAATAAGGCTAACAGTATATATTGCCTTTTTCTATAGTTATTCCTACAATTTGTTTGTCTCCCCTTCATTGTTGCCGATTAGGACATAAATGTAGAGGTATCAACGTTGAACTTTTATGTAGAAAATACTATTAGATTACTGCCTAAATGTTTTTAAAAACTGTAAACAGATATTGTATTATTAATATTAAAAATGTAATTTAGCGTACGAAAGCCTTAAATTCAATAGGCAATTTGGTTAAAATTTTATCAATACAGTTTATGAACTATTCTAGAATACTCCTGATTTGCGTCCTTTTTGTTTTTACCGCTTGTAGTAAAGGTGGGGGTTCTACGCCAACACCACCAACACCACCACCAGTGGTAGTTACACCAGAAGCGGACATCGCTTTTAAAATTGAAATTGATGGCAAAGAAATTGATTACACTGCTATTTTTGGGTCATTAAGTGCAACCCAGGCAATTAACGTGAATGTTACATCCACTCCTTTTCCCAAAGATGGCGTTACTATTGATGTTTCGGTAAAAAAGTTAGACAATTCGGTAGTTTCAACTGCTGGTATTTCTAGTATTACTGCAGCAACAAATGCACTTACTATTTCAAATTTAGTTTCGAACGTCGAGTGTATTGGAACCGTTACGGTTACTTCTAAAACATTGGACCCGGTTAGCAAGACTTACAAGTTTCTTATCAAAACATTTAGAATTAGCCGTAAATAGAAACCAATTTTTGCTATTTTATACTATAGCAAAACTAGCAGCCCCCAAATACCAATCAAATAAACAATTAATACAATGAATGAGTCAACACCCATTCTTACTATTTGTTTTTTTGAATGAATTAACATCCCAACCATATATATGCCTGTTAATATTATACCAAGCATAGTTAAATAAATATCTGATTGTTTTAAATTAGGTAAAATGGCATCATTGCTAATAATAGAAGCCATTAAAAATAAAACAGGTAAAAAGGCGTTACCTCCAAATATATCACTGACCGCCATATTGTATTCTCTAATTTTTGCGGAAGCAATCCCTGTCGAAATTTCTGGTAACGCTGTACAAAGTGCAAGTATGGTCGCGCCAAACACGACACCTGTCATGTTCCATCTAATGGCTAGTTGCTCTCCAGTGATTGTCAAGGCCCAACCCGCGAGTAGTGTGATAATTGCGCCAATACTTAATACAAATATTGCTGATGTTATAGAACCTTTAAACTTTGATTTTGGCATTTTAGGTTGACTAATTGGAGCAGCGGGTTGTAAAATTCTTTTCTTACGTACTAATTTAGTGATCAAATAAATAGTACCTAACCATACTATTAAAATAAGCCACTCAAATGGCGTGCTTCTAAAATACATGACAGAAGGCGGGAATTGGTTTCCTATAATTACCAGTGATAAAATTAATATTACTGCAACCGCCTCAATCATCAATATTTTTGAATGTCCCTTAAGTGTGAGCGGCGCCGACCTTCCCACTCCAAAAATATCAATCAACACAAGTACAACTGTTTGGATGGCAATACCTCCTAATAAATTACTAATGGCTATATCATAATTTTTAGTGTAGGCTGCAACAGCTGTAATGGCAATTTCGGGAAGGTTAGTTACAATTGCTAAAAATACCATTCCGCCAAAAGCACCTCCTAATTCAAAATAGGAAGTGAT
>CAJATB010000212.1 GCA_903944755.1 uncultured Bacteroidota bacterium | reverse complement strand
TCGCTATCTAAATTACCCGTTGGTTCATCTGCAAAAATAAGTGCAGGGCTATTTAATAAGGCACGGGCCACCGCTACTCTTTGTTGTTCTCCACCCGATAAACTATGTGGCTTTTTATTCATTTTATCGGCAAGGCCCATAATGTCTAAATGTAAAACGAACCTAATTTGTGTGGGGGACATGGCGTAAGCAAGTATTCCACTTTCAGCTAATTGGCTTACAAGGGAAGTAGGGGTGTATTTCTCTTGCAGGATTGCGATAACAATATTTGTTTCTACTTCTAAAACTTCTTGAACAAAATCCTTTTTTACTAATGCATCTTTTAATAGAATTGCATTTTCATGATCGATAGTTAAACGTTCAATATGATGGTCTAATGCATATATGCCAGCAGCTGCTAAAAACCCCGCTTGCCTCATTCCACCTCCAAAAACCTTTCTCCACCTTCTAGCTTTTTTTATAAAATCTTTACTGCCTACTAATACACTTCCCACGGGGGCACCTAATCCTTTACTGAGGCAGATAGATATAGAATCAAATACACGACCATAATTATGTGGTGCTTCCCCTTTATGTACAATGGCATTAAAAATTCTAGCCCCGTCCAAATGGAGTGCTAATTTATGTTGATCCGTTATTTTCTTAATTGCTTCAAAAGTGGAAAATTCATAGCAACTTCCACCACCTCTATTCACTGTGTTTTCTAAACTCACCAAACTAGTAGGTGGTTTATGCACGTCGTCGGCATTTATACCCGCCAATATCATTTCTGGGGTTAGTCTTCCTCTGTTTCCATGTAATAATTTAACCGAACAGCCTGCATTAAAGGCAATTCCACCACCTTCGTACTGGTAAATATGGGATAATTCGTCACAAATCACTTCATCTCCTGCTTGCGTATGTGTTTTGATAGCAATTTGGTTGGTCATTGTACCACTTGGGCAAAATAGACCAGCTTCCATGCCAAACATGGCAGCAGTGATATTTTCCAATGAATTAATACTTGGATCTTCCCCAAAAACATCATCACCAACTGGAGCAGCGTGCATAAAAGCCAACATGCCTGGGGTAGGCTTGGTTACGGTGTCGGATCTAAAATCAATCATTTAGCGAAGATAAAACCCAAGTTGGTATTATCCTTATTTTTTATATAAAAGCGGCATTTTGGGGGTAAATTGTGTTCGTAAAGCCTTTATAATCAATATTTGCTTAATTAAAGGCAAAATAGTACCTTTGCAGACTGACAACACTATACTATTTTAGTGATCCTGTCGTTTTATACTTAAATAAATTCTTTGCATGAGGCAGCTTAAAATTGCTACACAGATTACGAATAGAGATTCTCAAGCGGTAGAAAAGTACTTACAAGAGATTTCTAAAATATCAATGATCAATCCTGAAGAGGAAACTACGTTAGCGCAACGTATTAAAATGGGTGATCAACGTGCATTGGACAAATTAGTTCAAGCCAACCTTCGTTTCGTGGTATCGGTTGCAAAGCAATACCAACACCAAGGTTTATCATTGAGTGATTTGATTAATGAAGGTAACCTAGGTTTAATTAAAGCAGCTCAACGTTTTGATGAAACAAAAGGTTTCAAATTCATTTCATACGCTGTATGGTGGATTCGTCAGTCAATCCTACAAGCTTTGGCTGAACAAGGCCGTTTGGTGCGTTTACCACAAAACAAAATTGGAACATACAATAAAGCCAATAAAGCATACATGGCATTCGAGCAAGAACATGAGCGTGAGCCTTCAACAGAGGAACTAGCTGGTATCTTGGAGATGTCTGAAACTGAAATCAATAATATTTTCCAAAGCAATACACGTCATACTTCTTTAGACGCTCCGGTGCATGAAGCAGAAGATGTAGCAATGGGTGATTTATTAAAAGGCGGAGATGAAACCGATGAGGATGTGATGAAAGATTCTTTGAGAGAAGAAATTCGTCGTGTACTTAAATCACTAAGTCCAAGAGAAGCGGAGATAGTAAATGCTTATTTTGGTTTAGATGGGGAGAATGGAGTTACCATTGAACAAATTGGAATTAAATACGATTTAACTAAGGAAAGAATTAGACAAATTAAAGAACGTGCTATTAAACGTTTACAAAAAGCGAGATATAGTAATGCGCTTAAAGCTTATTTGGGCTAAATAATAACAATACTTATAAAGCCCCAACCGATCCAAAAGATTTGTCGGGGCTTTTTTTATAGCTAATTTTAGCTACATCAAACATCGGAAAAAAGGAAATCATGGAAACAGAAAAAGTATCAGTACTCATTATAGGATCAGGCCCAGCGGGTTACACAGCAGCAATTTATGCAGCTAGAGCAAACATGAAACCATTGTTATACCAAGGTATTCAACCCGGTGGTCAGTTAACAATTACAACAGAAGTAGAAAACTATCCTGGATTCCCAGATGGAATTCAAGGCCCCGATATGATGGTGAATTTTGAAAAGCAAGCAGCACGTATGGGTGCGGATATCCGTTATGGCTTAGCAACTAAAGTAGATTTTAGCACAAGGCCTTTCAAGGTGTGGATTGACGACGAAAAAATTATTGAGGCAGCTGCCGTGATTATTTCAACAGGTGCGAGTGCTAAATGGTTAGGTATCCCAAGTGAAGAAAAATTTAATGGATTTGGTGTTAGTGCATGTGCAGTATGTGATGGTTTTTTCTTTAAAGGGAAGGAAGTTGCAATTGTAGGTGCTGGGGACACTGCTGCCGAGGAAGCACATTATTTATCTAAGATGTGTTCAACAGTGCATATGATTGTTCGTAAAGAGGCAATGCGCGCAAGTAAGGTAATGCAAGATAGAGTGTTGAATACACCGAATATTAAAGTGTATTTTAATACAGAGACAGATGAAATATTAGGAGATAAAACGGTACAAGCAGTTCGTGTAAAAAATACAAAAACAAATGAATTACAGGAAATTCCTGTTAGTGCATTTTTCGTAGCAATTGGTCACAAACCAAATAGCGATATTTTTAAGGACTACTTAAATATGGACGAGACAGGGTATTTAACAACTATTCCTGGCACCACTAAAACAAATGTAGAAGGTGTATTTGCTGCGGGAGATGTACAAGATAAAAATTACCGTCAAGCAGTAACTGCTGCAGGAAGTGGCTGTATGGCTGCTTTAGACGCAGAACGTTATTTAACTTCAATTGGTCATTAATGGCTGAAAATAATTTTATGCGTATTAGTTTAAATGATGTTCATTTTTTTGGACATCACGGTATTTATGAAGAAGAGAAAATACTAGGGAATACGTTTATAGTGAATTTGTATGTTGATTTAATTCCAGCAGAAAATATTATAAAAAATATTTCAGAAACTATTGACTACGTAACATTATTTGAATTAGTAAAGGCACGTATGGCTATACCAACACCTTTATTAGAAACAATTGTTACTGAATTAGCTGAAACTATATTAAAAGATTTCACATTAGTGCATACCGTTTTTGTAAAAATTACAAAATCACAAGTTGCGATTCATACCTTGCAAGGAAATATGTCGGTGGCTATTACACGCACTAAGTAGAAAAAATTAAATTTTCTTATGCTTCCATTTGTTGGATTTGATATACAAATAGGAGGGTATCAACAAGCTTGTCCAATAAACTAATTCACTCATCCATCCAATGGTAATAGGTAAGTTGTAATATTCCATTGTTGTGTAAACATAAATTACATAAATAACAATGGCAATTGTTTCAATACGTAAAGTCCTAACCGATTGGCCAGTTCCCGTTACCGCACTCAGCCAAATAGTAGCTAAAGACATCACAAGCATTGCTACAGAAACAACCCTTAACACTGGTATGCCAGCTTGAATAAAGGATTCCCCCTGCCCATAAATACTTAAAAATTGTACTGCAAATAAGTTAAGTATAATACAAACAATAGCTGCAAATCCAAAACTCCATACCATTATTTTTCGGATCAGTACGAGCACCTCTTCTTCCTTATTTTGACCTATTATATTACTCACCATCGTATTTGCTGTTGCCGCAAAAGCCCAAGTAAAACAACCAAAGAAACCAAAAATATTACGCATAGCGTTGGATACCGATAATGCTTCTTCTCCTTTATGTTCAATTAAAATATAAAAAAATTCCCAACTAATTATACTAATCATATACTGCATCATCAATGGAGAGGACTGTTTTAGAATTAGTTTTATGTAATCGGTTTTTAAAGTCCAACTTTTAAACAAATCAAAACGAGCACCAATTTTTTTGTAATGGATGACTAAGTAAATCACTAATAAACCTAAAGCTTCAGCAATAATAGAAGCATAAGCGGCCCCCATAATTCCCATAACGGCAAAACCAAAATGACCAAATATTAAAGCATAATCAAAGAATATATTAACAAATGCTTCTGTAGCAGTACCTATAATTAAATACTTGCTTTGGTTGGTACCTACTAAAAGTGCATTACGCATTTGATAAATAAATAAGAAGGGTAGCCCCCAAATTCTAATTTTCAAAAATTCAATTACAATATCGGCTCTTTCTTTATCATGAAGTAGGGCGTGAAAAATGGAAGGTGCTAAAAAATAAGTAAAAACAATTCCAATAATGGATAAGAAAATTGAAATAAAAACACCTTGCGTAAACAATACCCCAATTTCATCCGTCCTGTTTTCCCCAGCTCTTCTTGAAATGAGTGCTTGTAAGCCATTATTTAAACCTTGGCCCATTACGCCAAAAATTAAATAATACACTCCAGTGATGCCTGCAATTGCCAGGGCCTGACTGCTTAATGCACCTAGGAAGATGCTATTAATGATAAAATTAATTTGGGGCACTAGAATGGCTAAACCAATTGGTATGGAAATGGCGAGTATTTGTTTGCTAGAAACCTGAACTTGTAAGGAGGGAGTTGTATTTAAATCACTCATATTTGGCAAATCTACAATTAGTTTCTGCAAAGAACTGCCCCTTTTTTTATATCATTGCATAAGAATTCAACCTATGGCACAGAAGAAAATTGGCATTTACGGTAGTTTAGAAAGTACCGCTAATAATAAGGTAGAAGATTTATACCTTATTGTGGATGGACAAAGCATTGTTTTTTCTGTTAAAAACAATATTACGAATCAGTATGTATCGTTTGAGTATTTTTTAAATACCGGTGACAATCAGGGTTGGAGTCAGTTAATGGCCTATTTGCAAAATAATTCAAGGTTAATGCATGCTTTCTACAAGCATATTTATTTTATAATGAACACTTCGCATGTTGTATTATCTAATGCCACTTCAAATACTGATGTTTTACAATATCAGCAAGAACTTAATTTAGTGCATGGTATTAAAAGTGAAGAAGAAATTTATTCAAACGATATTGGTTCAGGCAAGGTTTTAGTGTATGGCGTACCGGATGCTTTAAGTACTTTACTTACTAGGGCTTTCCCAACTGGTAAATGGCAACATTACGCAGCGTACTTAATTAATAATTTACCAGCGAATGGAGTATTTGTGCAGTTATTTGATACTAATTTTTGCTTGTATATTGTTGTTGATGGCCAAGTGAAATTGCTTAACTATTATCCAATTGAAGGTAAGGACCAAAACAGCTACGTAGTTTTAAATGCTTGTATTAATTGTAACGTGGATAGCAATATAATTCCTTTATATGTATATGGCTATAGCGCCGAACAACATGAATTCATAAAAATGGTTGCACCTTATTTTGAAAGTTTACATTTGATAAAAGCCCCAAATGAGGGTATAGGTTCAAAATTAAACCTCGATTATCCGAATCATACTTATTCTACCTATTTTATATTTTAAATGAGAATTATAGCTGGAAAACATAGTGGTCGAAAAATACACCCTCCACAAAATATGCCTCATACTAGGCCAACCACTGATATAGCTAAAGAAGGTTTATTTAATATGTTGCAAACTAGGGTTCAAATTGAAGGAGCCACTACATTGGATTTATTCGGAGGCACAGGTTGTATTAGTTATGAATTAGCTTCACGAGGTGCAGCAAATTTAACAATCGTAGAGAAGGATCCAATTATGTTAGATTTTATTAAGAAGAATATAGAAATGTTGAAAATTGAAAATGCCCAAGTCTTACGTATGGACGTATTTCAATTCTTAGCTTCTTGTACTAATCAATATGATATCATTTTTGCAGGTCCTCCTTATGCCTTAACAACCATTGATGACCTTCCCAAAATAATAGTAGAACGAAAATTAATTTCCGCCGAAGGATATTTTATTTTAGAGCATACCCCTAGGAACAATTATGAACAATTTGCTGGCTATAGTTTCCAGCGTAATTATGGCAGTACTATTTTTAGTTTTTTCGAATAATAACTACTCGTATGTTAAAGCCTGCTGCTAGAAAATATTTTTTAGATAAAAGAAAATCATTGACCGCATCTGATTGCCTGAAAATGGATGATTTGTTGCTGATACAATTTCAAAGAATGGACTGGTCGTCGGTGCAATGTATTGGAAGTTTTTATCCGTTGGAGGCACACAATGAACCCAATAGTTTATTGTTAATTAGGTACCTGAAATTAATTATACCTGGCTTGGTGGTTGTTTATCCCAAGGTGAATGACGACAATACAACCATGTCATTTTATACAGAAACCGAAACAGTAGCAATAAATAAATGGGGGATACAGGAACCATTACCCTTTAATTTAATGGAACCAAATGAGATAGATACCATATTGGTTCCTTTAGTTGGTTTTGACCAATCAGGACATAGAATTGGATTTGGTAAAGGATTTTATGATCGATACTTTGCGCAGTACCCTTTAGGACGCAATAGAATAGGGATTTCTTACTTCGAACCAATCCCCAAAATTGAAGATACCCATGAATTTGACGTACCTTTAACGCATTGTATTACGCCTTCGAATAGTTATGAATTTTAACAATGTTTTTTTAAAATCTTTCCGAGTTTTATTATTGCCATTTAGTATCCTTTATGGTTGGGTGATGGCTTTGCGAAATTGGATGTATAACAAAGATTATTTTAAATCAGTTCAGTTTAATATACCAATTATATCAATCGGGAATTTGTCACTAGGTGGTACAGGAAAGTCGCCAATGGTCGAGCATTTACTTTCTTTATTAGCAAATGACTTTAAAGTTGCTACATTAAGCAGGGGGTATAAGCGAAAAACAAAAGGGTATGCACTAGCAAATGAAAAAACTACTGCTTTAGAAATTGGGGATGAACCTATGCAATTTCACCTTAAACATCCAAATGTTGCCGTTGCGGTTGGGGAAAGAAGAATTGAAGCTATTCCGCAACTTATACAAGACGTCCCAAATTTACAGTTGGTTATTTTGGATGATGCATTTCAGCACAGAGAAATTCGTGCCGAATTTAATATCTTATTGACGGACTATAATAATTTATACTGTGATGATTTTTTTATTCCAACAGGCGATTTAAGGGATGAACGAAAATCGGCTAAGAGAGCAGAAGTAATTGTAGTTACAAAATGTCCTGATAACTTAAGTATAGAAGAAAGAGACGAGATTATTGAGAAGTTGTATCCAGAACAACATCAAAGTGTATTTTTTACTGCTATTGCTTACAAAACACCTTATCATATTTACAACCCAACTGAGCAGTGGATTTTAACCATGCGCGATGAAGTACTTTTAGTTTGTGGTATAGCTAATCCGTTACCACTTAAAAATTATTTGCATGATTGTACGCATACCTACTATCAACTAAGTTATAACGATCACCATATTTTTTCAATTGAGGACTTGCAGGATATAAAAGAAAAGTTCAATAAAATTGAATCGAAGAGTAAATTAATATTAACGACTGAAAAAGATGCAGTTAGGTTGGTTAAATACACCGAGGAATTACACGATATTCCGTTGTATGTTTTGCCTATTAAACCGCGCTTTTTGTTTGACGCAGAAGCGTCATTTAATCAACTAGTCATTGATTATGTTTCACAATTTCATAAAAATACAAATGGCAACTAAGCAAAAAAATACAAGAAAAAAAACAATTACCACGAAGCACACACAAGCCGCTACAACTTATACGGGTAAATTAGATATTGCAAAATCGGGAATGGGTTTTGTTATTGTAAAGGATTTGGAAAACGATATTCTTGTTTTTCCAAACGATTTTAATACCGCTTTAAAGGGGGATGTAGTCCGTATTAAAATTACAAAAATCAGGCAAGGGTCTGGCAAGAAGGAAGGGAAAGTATTAGAAATTATAAAAAGGAAACAAGTATCCTTTGCGGGTACTATGCAAGTGACCAACAAGCATGCATTCTTTATTCCAAATACGGTGTTCCCAATGCCTGATATTTATATCCCTATTAAATATTTAAACAATGCTAGGGACAAGGACAGGGTGTTGGTTGAGTTAATTAGTTGGGAAAATTCGAACCGTAAACCAGAAGGGAAAGTAATTGAAATTTTCACTCCTGAACAAGAGAATGATTTGGCCATGAAGTCCATTGTGGCAGAAGCGGGTTTTGCTTTGTCATTTAGCGAAGAAACTTTAGCTTTTGCAAGGGGCTTATCTGACGTTGTTTCAGATGCTGAAATTGCAAAACGTAAAGACTATAGAAAAGTACTCACATTTACTATTGACCCTGTTGATGCAAAAGATTTTGATGATGCCATTTCTTTTCAAAAGTTAGCAAATGGAAATATAGAACTAGGCGTACATATTGCCGACGTTAGTCACTACGTTCAACCCAATACTGCTATTGACCAGGAAGCCTATGAAAGAGCCACTTCTGTATATTTACCAGACCGCGTTTATCCTATGTTGCCTGAACGTATTTCGAATGAATTATGTTCTCTAAGGCCTAAGGAAGACAAACTTACTTTTACTGCTACATTTGAAGTGGATGCAGCTGGGGCTATTGTAAATACTTGGTATGGTAAAACAATCATTCATTCTGACAGACGTTTTACTTATGAACAAGTGCAAGAAATTATTGATACAAAAGTTGGGGACCATTCCGAACAAATTTTGTGGTTATTAGATTACACACAAAACTTAAGGAAGAAACGTTTTGAAAACGGGGCCATCAATTTCTCGTCACAGGAAGTACGTTTTACATTAGATGAGAAAGGCAAACCAATTGGCATTACAGTGAAGGAAAGTAAAGAATCGCATCAGTTAATTGAAGAATTAATGCTAAAAGCGAATCAATTGATTGCAGAAAAAATGGGGCAAATTAAAATTAAAAAAGAACCAATTCCTTTTCCATATAGGGTGCATGACCAACCTAATGAAGAAAAATTAAAACCATTTATTGTTTTTGCAAAGAAGCATGGATATGCGTTTAATATAGATTCACCAGCGCATATTGCACAGAGTTTTAATGCACTAATGTTAGCATCAAAAGGTAAACCAGAACAGCATGTACTTGAGCAATTAGGTATTAGGACAATGGCTAAAGCTATTTATACAACCAATAATATTGGTCACTATGGTTTAGGTTTTGAGCATTATTGCCATTTTACTTCACCCATTAGAAGGTATCCCGATGTATTAGTGCATAGGGTTGTTCAGTCGGTATTGACGGGCAATTTAATGAATGACGAAAGCATGGAAGAAAAATGTGTGCATTGTAGTGAAAGAGAAAGAGCCGCAATGGAATCGGAGAGAGCTTCGAATAAATATAAACAAGTTGAATTCATGCGCGATTACCTTGGACATAGTTTTGAGGGTGTAATAAGCGGTGTTTCCAGCTTTGGATTCTGGGTGGAAACTATTGAACACAAATGTGAAGGCTTGGTGAGTATAACTACACTATCAAAGTTTGACGACTTTAGGCATGTAGAATCTGATTATGCATTAGTTGGTTTAAGAACAGGCCGCCAATTTAATATGGGCGATAAAGTAACTATTAAAGTGGTTGCTGCTAGTTTAGATAAACGTCAATTAGATTACGAATGGGATCCTAAACCAAGTACCGAACCAAAATAATTTCTAGTATTAAATTATAACTTAGTCACTTTTTCTGTAAATACAATTCCCTCTTCTGCCAAACTTTTTAAAATAGGAGTATAGATAGAAGCATCAATTGGTATGTGTAAGCCTGTTAAATGATAAGCTCCTTTTAAATAGGCGCAAACGCCCATGGCCAATGGTAAACCAACTGTTGTTGCCATGGCTGTTTCCACAGCATTTTGGCCAATTAAAACCATACTGCTTTGCACTAAATAGGGTTCATTTGCTAACGTGTAGGTAATTTCATGCATCATTACTACCATATCCTTATCCTGTGGTGCTAAAACCCATTTTTGTTCTAATAACCATTGTATAATTTCAGCACTATTGTTCAATGAAGTAGGGATAATTGTTGCTTCTTCTAAGCCAATAAAATGAAGTTGTGCTTTTAATGCTGCATTGTTTTGCATTTCGGCGTACATGCTTTCCAGCGCATTTTCTTTCAAATAGTTTTTAAACCAAGTGGCAACTGAAATGCCATTCGTATTTTGTTTTCTTAATGCATCGCTTGGCGTAATGGTTTCGGCTGTTAATCCTAATTGAACAATTGCGTTCCACCCTGTACAGAATTCGGGATAACGTAAAGTGGTGCGTACAAAGTCACTAACACCTTGTAAATCATAAGTTTCAATATAGCTAAGTGAATTCCTATTAGGATAATAAGCTAATTTGCCTATGCTTGGTATTTCAATAGTTGGGGCTGTTTCAAATAATTGTTTATACTCAATTTCTTTTTCTATGCCGTTCTCGAGGAATATAGCACCCGATTTTCCAGCTAAAATGATATTCCTGGGGTTCCAGCTTATTTTATAATGCCAAGGATTATTATCGCTCTCAGGGGCAATTAACCCCCCACAGTGTGATTTGAATCCTGTAATTACGCCACCTTGTTTTTTAATTTTATGGATTAATTCCATGGCACTCATGTGGTCAATACCTGGGTCTAATCCCATCTCGCATAAAAATAACAGGTTTTTGTCCTTTATTTCTTGTGCGATGGACCTCATATTGTCGTCTACATAAGACGCTGTAAATAGGGGCTTGCCATAAAGCAAACAATCCTTTGCCACTAAAAAGTGTAAAAAAGCGGGCATCATAGATACCACAATGGTTGCTTTTTGAATTAAAGCTTTACGGTCTGCCTCGTTTTCCACGTTAAGTTCAACCGCATGGCCATTTTTAGCATTATTCCATTTTTGTACTGCAATTTCTTTTTCACTATCGGCAAGTACCATATACCAGTCATTTTCTACCACTTTTTTTTGTAAATATTGGATGAGCATAGTAGCTGATTTACCTGCTCCAATGACTAGAATTTGAGTACCCATTTTGTAGGTTATAAATGGTGAAAAATAGAGAGTATAAAGCTAGCATTTCTTACCCACAAACTGTGGATAAAAGGGGATAAAAATTAAGGGTTTAAAACCTAAAAAAAGGGCCCGAAAAGGTATCTTCGTAAACTACCAAAATACGCTGTAAAAACTGTTCAATTTTGGTAGTTAAGAAACCCAATCAAAATTCATTATGGAAGATAATTTAGGACTAGAAGCAACTCAAGACAATGACCGCGTAATTAGGGTCAACATTGAGGAACAAATGAAAACATCCTACATCGATTATTCGATGTCAGTGATTGTTGGACGTGCATTGCCAGATGTAAGAGACGGTTTCAAACCTGTACATCGTAGGGTTTTATTTGCGATGCATGAGTTAGGAAATAATAGTAACAAAGCCTATAAAAAATGTGCACGTATAGTAGGAGAGGTAATGGGTAAGTTTCACCCACATGGGGACACAGCCATTTATGATACTTTAGTACGTATGGCGCAAGAGTGGACAATGCGTTATCGATTAGTGGACGGACAGGGTAACTTTGGTAACCAAGATGGTGACCCTCCAGCAGCTATGCGTTATACGGAAGCACGTTTACAACGTATTTCCGAAGCAATGTTAGATGATTTGGAAAAAGACACTGTTGATTTTCAATTCAATTTTGATGATAGTTTACAAGAACCTTCGGTTTTACCTACACGAATTCCTCAGTTATTGGTGAATGGTTCTTCTGGTATTGCAGTAGGTATGGCTACAAATATGTTACCGCATAATTTGAATGAAGTGGTGGATGGTTGTATTGCCTATATTGGGAATAAGGATATTACCATCGAAGAATTAATCACTTTTGTAAAAGCACCCGATTTCCCTACAGGGGGTGTTATTTACGGAATGGAAGGCGTTAAACAAGGTTTAATGACGGGTCGTGGTCGCGTAGTTTTAAGAGGAAAATGTAATGTAGAAACGAAGGCGAACGGTCGTGAAATGATTGTGATTAATGAAATTCCATACCAAGTAAACCGTGATAATTTAACTGACCGTATAGGTCAATTGGTGAATGATAAAACTATTGAAGGTATTTCTCACGTGAATAACGAAAGTAATAAACGTGAAGGAACGCGTATTGTTATTGAACTAAAAAAGGATGCCGTTGCACAAGTTATAATTAATCAATTATTTAAGTTTACCGAATTACAAACTAGTTACGGTATTAATAACGTTGCATTAACCAAAGGCCGTCCTAAAATTTTAAACTTAAAGGATTTAATTTCAGAGTTTGTTGAATTTAGAATGGAAGTAATTATTCGTCGTGCTAAATTTGAATTAAGAAAAGCGGAAGAACGCGCACATATACTAGAAGGATATTTAATTGCTTTAGACCACTTAGATGAAGTGATCCGTTTAATTAGAAGTTCTGCAAATCCAGAAGCTGCTAAAGAGGCATTAATCAATGCAGGATGGGGTATTAGCGATATTCAAGCTAAAGCAATTCTAGAATTAAGATTGCAACGATTAACTGGAATGGAACGTGAAAAAATTAAAGAAGAATTTGATCAATTAATGAAATTGATTACTTCTTTAAAGGAATTATTAGGAAGTGAGCATTTAAGGTTTGAGTTGATGAAGACTGAACTATTAGAAGTAAAAGAAAAATTTGGGGATGAACGTAAAACAGAAATCCAATATTTAGCGGATGAAATGCGCATTGAAGATTTAATTGAAGAAGAAGATGTTGTTATTACTATTTCTCATCTAGGCTATATTAAAAGAACTTCGGTTTCTGAGTACCGTCAACAAAAAAGAGGAGGTCGCGGCGCGATAGGTTCTAAAACCAGAGAAGAAGATTATGTAGAGCATTTATTTATTGCATCTACACATGACACTATGTTATTCTTTACAGAAAAAGGAAGATGTTTCTGGATGCGTGTATACGAAATCCCTGAGGGAGAAAAAACAAGCAAAGGAAGAGCCATTCAAAACTTAATTCAATTACCGCCAGATGATAAAGTAAAAGCAATTATTGAAGTACGCAAATTAGACGACAAAGAATATGTAAATAATCACTTCATAGTTTTATGTACTAAGAAAGGTATTATAAAGAAAACATGCTTAGAAGAGTTTAGTCGACCAAGAGTGAACGGTGTGAATGCAATTACTATTAATGAAGGCGATGAATTATTAGCTGCTCGTTTAACAGATGGTAATAACGAAGTAATGATGGCCGTTAAGTCGGGTAGAGCTATTCGTTTCCCTGAAGAAAAAGTACGTCCAACTGGTCGTGGTGCCATTGGAGTTGCCGGTATTGAAGTTGATGATGCTACTGACGAAGTGGTTGGTTTAGTTTGTGTTAGTAGAGAAGATAAAGACAGAACTATTTTAGTGGTGAGTCAACAAGGTTATGGGAAAAGAACTGCAATTGATGAATACCGTATAACGAATCGTGGTGGTAAAGGTGTTAAAACAATTAATGTTACCGAAAAAACCGGAAGTTTAGTTGGCTTAATGGATGTGCTTGACAAAGACGATTTAATTATTACTTGTAAATCAGGCGTGACTATTCGAACTAGCATTAACGATATACGTGAAGCGGGTAGAGCTACACAAGGGGTTAAACTAATTCGCCTTGACGATGGTGATGAAATAGCAGCAACTTCAAAAATTGCAGACCAAGAAGTAGTTGAACCAGCCTTAGATTTAGAGGAAGAAGGAGCAGAAGCCACAGATACTAATGAAACAAACGATGCAACTGACACAACAACCCCTTCTAAAGAAGCTTCTGACGCCGATGAATCAACACCAGCAGAATAAATGGAGTAAAAAATATAAAGTCGAAAATTATTCTTAATTAAACATTGAAGTATGAAAAAATTTATTGGAACCCTATTTGTAGTCATGACAAGCTTAGTTGTCAATGCACAAGACTTTAAAAAAGTACAAACGCATTTAATTCTTTTAAAATACGAAACAGCAAAAGAAGAGTACGAAAAAATAGTTACGAAAAATACTGCTTTAGCGACAAGTGCAGAAGGGTATTATTGGAAAGCAAAAATATATAGTGGTATAGAAAAGGATGCTAGCTTAGCTGCTAAATATCCAACTGCTTACGATATAACAAAAGCTGCGATCCTACAGTATTCCGCCTTAGATACTTCTTTTAAAATTGCAAAAGATAATGGTCAAGAGCCATTTTTTGACATTTATATTAAAACCTTTAAAGACGGAGTAAATGCTTTCAACGAAAAAAAATGGCCTGATGCCGCAAAAAACTTTGACGAAGCAGTTCAATTTAGCGATATAATTTTCACCCAAGGCTGGGCAACTTCCAAGCAAAAGTTCGACACCACTTCTATTATTTATGCAGGATATGCTAACCAAAATGCAGGTAAAATTCAACAAACAATAGGGTATTATACAAGGTTAATAAACTATAAAATAAACACTCCCGATTTATTAGACATCTATAAATATGTTTTAGTTCAAAAAATCAATACAAAGGACAAGGCAGATTTTGATAAATATTATACATTAACAACTGAAGCATACCCAAATGAACCATGGGCAGAATATAAAACCGAGTTCGTTGAAAAGAGCTTAACTATAGAAGAAAAAATTAAATTATATAACGAATTGGCACCAACCAACACACTAACCGAGTTAGAATACCAAATGTATGGCGACATGTTTATGGCCGCTAAAAATCAGGATAATGTAAGTGAAGCTGATTCAGAAAAGTACATTACTATGGCTGGGGAAGCTTATAAAAAAGCTTTTAACGCCAATAATCAAAACTATGCTGCTGCCTTCAACGTAGGCATTAGTTATTATAACCAGTTTACTATTCTTGATGATAAATACAGAGACAATATCAAAAATTTGCAAAATTTGAATGCAAGTAAGGCTGAAACCGCACCAAAGGACCCAAAGAAGAAGCCAGCTTTTGAAGCACAGTTTAAGGCTAAGCAAGACTCTATCAAGAAGCTAAATTTGCTTTTAGACGCTCCAATCAAGGAAAAAGTGGACGGCGCAATTGAGTGGATAGAAAAATCTTACAGCGTCCTAAAGGATAAGCCAAAATTAGAAAAAACGGAAAAGAATGTAGCTTCAAGGTCGGTTGACTTTTTAGCAACATTGTATTCTTATAAAAGAGATAAAGCTAGAGGCAAGGACCAAAAAGCATCAGATGAATATGAAGCTAAATTTATCGCCTACGATAAACTACATGATAAATACCAATAGTAGTTATCCATTTTAACTGATTAAATACCTTCCCGCTAAATTGGGAGGGTATTTTTTTGCATAAGTGGCAACATACAACCATATCCAAATGATCATAGCTAGGGCAAGGTATTCTTACACACTTAACAATAGGTGATTGATTCAAATAATCTATTTAACATAATGTTAATTATAGGCTAATATATAAGGTAATAAGCAATAGCAATGGATGGATAAAGTAGCTAATGTGATATAATATATGATATAGTTATTGATGCAGTTGGTGAAGATGGCTTAACCCATGTGGGATAATTAAGATTTACATTTCAGTAACTGGTTTTGAATAATTCTGCGTAAATTGAAGGAACATAATCATAACAAAATCATACCTATGGCTAGCAATTTAAGTAGACGAAAATTTGTTCAAAATGCGGGTTTAACGAGTATCGCTTTAGGATAAAGTCCTCAACTAATAAAAGCACAAGCAAATGCCGTTAACGATAAAGTGCGTATTGGTATTATTGGGGCTGGTTACCGAGGTCAAAGCCATGTTGAAATGCTTTGTCAAAGGACTGACACAGTTGTAGTTGCTTTTGCGGACCCTGACAAAGCAATGCTAGCTGGTGCTCAAAAGGTACTTAAAGCTTCAGGACGTCCTGCAGCAGTTGAGTACAGTAATGGGAATGAGGACTATAAAAAATTACTACAACGTACTGACATTGATGCAGTTATAATAGCAACTCCCTGGGAATGGCATATCCCACAAGCAATAGAAGCAATGAAAAATGGTATTATTCCAGGTGTGGAAGTGTCAGGTGCAATTAAACTAACCGATTGCTGGGATGTGGTGAATACAAGTGAAAAGACAGGTATTCCTGTAATGTGTCTTGAAAATGTATGTTATCGTCGTGATATTATGGCGGTATATAATATGGTAAGAAAAGGCCTGTTTGGGGAACTATTGCATTTACAAGGTGGATATGAGCATGATTTACGAGGCGTTAAGTTCAATAACGGCGTTACTGCCTTTAACTCAGGTGTGGAATTTGGAGAAAAAGGACTTAGTGAAGCAAAATGGAGAACAAATCACTCCTTATATAGGAATGGAGAATTATATCCAACCCATGGTTTAGGACCAGCTGCTATGATGATTGATGCTAATAGAGGCAACTTATTAACTAGGCTATCTTCAGTGGCAACTAAAGCAAGAGGTTTACATAAATATATAGTTGAACACCCTCAAGGTGGTGAAAATCATCCGAATGCGAAATTAAAGTTCAAATTGGGTGATATAGTAACCACTTCCATCCAGACCTATAATGGAGAGACTATTTTGCTTACACACGACACCAATTCACCCCGTCCCTATAATTTAGGTTTCCGTGTTCAAGGTACCCAAGGTTTATGGCAGGACTTTCATGCAGGTGAACTAGCAGCTGGACATTTATATATAGAAGGCGTTTCGCCAAAAGCTCACCAATGGGAAAATCCCGAGAAGTATTTAAAGGAGCATGACCATCCATTATGGAAAATTTATGAGAAGGATGCTGAAGGAGCCGGTCATGGTGGGATGGACTTTTTTGTGGTAAATGCCTTTGTGGAGTGTATTAAACGCTCGGTTGCCTTCCCTTTAGATGTATATGACTTAGCAACTTGGTATGCGATCACTCCCCTTTCTGAAAAATCGATTGCTGAAAAAGGGCAAGTACAGGATATACCAGACTTTACAAGAGGGAAATGGAAGAATAGAAAACCTAATTTTGCAATGAACGATATTTATTAAAATATAATATAAATTAGTGATTAACAATATATTATAGTAAGCTAATTGTAATTTTACTTTAGTTTTTCAATTGAATTATTAAATTATATATAGGAACACTTAATTCATTGTTTATTAACGTATTGTGTAGAATTTGGCTGTTTCAATTTTAATTAGACTGTTTCATTGAATATTTCCAATAATCTTATCTGATTGAGGGCCCGAACATAGTTTTGGCCCTCAAATTTTGCCCCATAGTATTGGTCATTATTTAGGTGATCGGTTAAAAAGCGAAGCGCTTGCATGTAAATCATAAACTGGCCAGAGAAGTTAAAATGGTCTAATTCAAAATTTGAAAGTTCGGGTTTCATGACCGATAAGTACCCGTCCTGAATTGCTTCAAAATTTGATTTATTAATCACTATCAAATCCAAGTTTGCTTCTTCCTCTGTAACTGGGGACAAATAGGTTCTGAACATATCTCCAATATCACTAATATAATAACCTGGCATAACGGTGTCTAAATCAATCACACAAATTGCTTTTTCTACCCCATTGTTGTTTTGAAAAAGAACATTGCTGATTTTAGTATCATGATGTGTGACGCGTTGTTTGACTTCTTTACTTATTACAAAATTATCATATTTGTTTACATAGCTTTTATGTGCTTTTAAAAAGGCAATTTCATTTATGCTTTGTTCAATCCTTTTTAGGTTTCCAGCATTTATGGCTTGCTCGAATTGGTGATACCTTAAACTTAAATTATGAAAATCAGGTAGTGTCAATTGTAGGTCCTTGGCGGGGAACTGGTTTAAATTATTGGTAAAGCGTCCAAATTGTATTGCTGCTTCCTTAGCCTGATTGGGGTTGTCTAACACATTTAAAGCATACCCGTTCATTTTCTTAAATGCTCTAAAAAATTGGCCCTCCCACTCTATTAAAGTATTTCCTAAAATAGTAGGCTGCAAATGTGTAAATAAATAAGTGGGATACTGTACTTTCAAAAATGAACCAATAGCATTAATAGTAGAATCAATAGCAGCAGGATTTTTAAAAATAGCATGGTTTACTGTTTGTAGTATATACTCCCCTGCAGTTGTATTTACTGAATAAGTAGTATTAATTAAACCCTGGTTAAGGGGTTCGCATCCTAATACTTCCCAACCGTATTGTTCAAAAATTGCTTTCATAAATATTAATTCTTAAATGTACATAAATAGCCTCATTCTTCGTAATTTGAACGTTAATAACGTATAAAATTATGGGGATTAATCGTCGTCACTTTATTAATTTAACTAGCTTAAGTGTGGCTGGTTTTTCTATTAAAGGTTTTGCCAATAATGCTAAACCTAACAAAACAAATAAGCCTATTGTCATTTCTACATGGGATGCAGGTTTAAACGCCAACAAAGGTGCTTGGGCAGTATTAAGCACAGGAGGGGCCGCTTTGGATGCAGTGGAGAAAGGTGTTATGGTTACCGAGGATGAAAAAAACTGTTGTGTAGGTTTGGGTGCGAACCCCGACAGGGACGGGTTTGTAACATTGGATGCTTCTATTATGGATCATGAATTTAATTGTGGTAGTGTTGGTTTTTTGGAAAGGATTAAACATCCTATTTCAGTGGCAAGAAAGGTGATGGAAAAAACACCCCATGTAATGTTGGTTGGAGAAGGTGCACAACAATTTGCGCTTTCTCAAGGGTTTACATTGGAGTCAGGCGAATTGTCAGACGATGCAAAAAAAGAATACTTGAATTGGTTAAAAAAATCAACGTACAAACCAATCATAAATATTGAAAGAAAACAATCCACCACGCAGCTTGATGCTAAATTTCAAGCGCCAACTAAATTAAGTAACGGGGAGTGGAATCACGATACTATTGGCATGGTTGCATTAGATGCCCATGGGAATTTAAGTGGTAGTTGTACCACAAGTGGTGCAGGGTTCAAATTACGAGGCCGTTTAGGGGACTCTCCTATTATTGGCGCTGGTTTGTATGTTGACAACGAAGTAGGCGCTGTGGTGGCCACAGGGCAAGGGGAAGACGTTATTAGAGTGGCTGGAGCAAGTGCTGTAGTAGAACAAATGAGACAAGGTAAATCGCCACAGGAAGCATGTAAGTTTGTGGTAGAAAGAATACGTCGGATAAAGAAAGAGAAAGCAAATGATATTCAGGTTTGTTTTATTGCATTAAATAAAAATGGAGAACACGGAAGTTATGCATTGCACAAAGGCTTTAACTATGCAGTACATTCAAATGATGGGGCAAGTTTAGTAGAAGCCCCTTTTATTTATTAAGTGCATTTTTTAGAATGCGCTTTTTGAACCTAGAAGAAAAAGTAAATTAATGAGTAAAGTAATAGTAGAAATAGCCGTTTTTTCAGTGGAGGCAGCTTTGTCAGCAATTGCTGCTGAAGCAGACAGAATTGAATTTTGTGAAAATCCCAACGAAGGAGGAACCACACCTTCTTATGGAAGTTTGGTAACGCTTAAGAATTTAACTGCTAAAACCGTCTTCCCTATTATCCGTCCTCGG
>CAJATB010000211.1 GCA_903944755.1 uncultured Bacteroidota bacterium | reverse complement strand
GAGCGAAGCGAGCTAATCTCTGAGGATGTAGATTATTGAAAAGTTACAGAGAACAGCGAGCGAAGCGAGCTAATCTCTGAGGAGAAAAACATGTCAGAATGTGGTAGAGAACAGCGAGCGAAGCGAGCTAATCTCTGAGAAAGCGACAAGAACTTGTTCTTGAAAGCTAATCTCTAAGTACTAAGTTCTCCAGCAATAACACTTTATTATAGGTAGGCGAATAAAAAAAGTAATTCAAATAAGGTAGGTGAAGGAATATTTGCTTAAGTGGGCTTCTGTACCAAAATGCAGGCCTTGCCTGAAAAAATACAAATTTGTGCTGATTACTTTTTTCAAAATCAGCAATACTCGCAATTTTTAGTGGGGGTGATTCCGCACCCAAACGAAGTAATGAAGTACTAATTAATATTTGCTCCATTGTGTTATTTTTTTCTCGTTGGAGCAACTTTAAATCATTAATAAGTTGCGGTTTAAAAGCTTCTAATGAACTAGGGTTAAAAGCTGCCATTAAACGCGTTAAATGATACAATAAAATCGAGGACTTCACATAATAGGGAGAGATATAAGTAGGACGAGACATGTAAAGCCTTTCTTCCACCATTTTTGAAATCAATGCTAAAGTGCCAATATCTGCTTTTGAAAAAGGCATTTTCCGGTCATAAGTGAAATACAATAAATTACATTGTACTGCAAAGTCAAAATCAACGGGCATTTTGCTTCCTAAATAGGTGCTAAAAGCGGGGTATTGTCGGAATCTTTTAAAGGTGGACTTAATATTTCTATTTGGTATCCCTAAATTACTGATAGTATTCATTCTGTTTTTCAAAACAGCACTTGTGCTATCGTCAGTGTCACTTGACATTAAGACCATTGCAGAATCATCTGCGTCTTCCCCTTGTATGAAAATAGTAGTTAGGTATTCGAAAAATAAACTATTGGGCATAATTGGGGCACCTGTAGGCCAGAAATTATAATAAGGTAAGCCGTTTTTATGTTTAAAGTAGGGGTAAGTAGCAACTATTTTTTTTATGATAGTATCCAAAGCTATTTGGTTTGTATTACTTAGCGCCGGCTTCATGTTTTTAAGTGTGAATGCGCCAATGGCTGAAAAAAAGATATTATTATCAGGTTGGAAATTATAGGGGGGAGCAGCTAACCTACGGTAGCTATGGAACATTCCCGGATAGAAATCCTTTTTTAAAATAAATTGCTCACTAGAAATTTTCTCAATCAATGTATCAATTAATGATTGATACTTATATGGTTGAGCACTGCAGCATAAAATGCATAGTGTAAATAATAGTGTTATGAAAAAGGATCTATTCATGAAGTGAAATAGAATTTGGATTAAAGTCTTGGAAGTTGCCATGTATAGTAAAGCCATTTTAGTATTAATCGGGGCTTTTCCATGTCTATAATTAATTCCTTTCTTGTTTTATTTTTAAAATCAATTGTTCCTCCAGATTTCTTTTCTAAAGCTATCCACTCATCAATTGCAACAAGGCTTCTCGCATTCACGTTATTCATAATAATACTAAATCTATTTTTCCTTTTTAGGGGATAGGGTAGCGCCATTATTTTTTTATTCTGTGCCTTAACCCTTTCTATAAATTTACTTCTTAAGGTTACAAAATCAGTACAGGTGTTTGGTAGGGTATAAATATGGTCTCTTGTGTCTTTAAAAACGTCAAACAAGTCATTGCCTAATTGATAAAGGCTCCCAATATATAATAAGGCATCTAGCATTTGTTGATCAGCAACAATATCAAGGCATTGATGGTAAATAATAACCGAAACGGCTCCTTTGGTATAGGTTATATGTTCAATTTCAGCTTGTGAAATATTTTGGTTTAATTGCTTTTCTGTTTCAACTTGAATATCCAACACGGCCTTAGAAGCAGAAATATATGCAGCTTTATGGGGAACATTTTTTAGGAGGAAGCCTTGAATTTGCTTAGTAACCTTCTCGGAAAAAAAAGTTGCGTTATAGTGGTCAGGTTGGAAGGTAAGTGCTGTTATTTTGCTGATAGGTAATTTGTCTACATCAAATAAATCATCTCCCATTGGAGTTAATATACCAAATAGAGTAGCTCTTTCTCGTTCTTTGTCATTAAGCTTCTCGCCATATAGATTTTTATAACTATTACATAAAATAGCAGGTATAAAAACGCCATAATATTTTTGTATTTTGAATTTTTGTTCTGGAGTAAAAACTCCTTTATGCTCATTTTCAAGCTTTGCTAAATAAGGGTGTAAAAATTTTTCTTTGTACTTGTTTTGTACTTGCAAGGCTTTTACTACCTGCGCAAAACTCATTAGATAGTCCAAAACATTCATACACCTTAGTTAGAAATATTTGAAAACTACAATGACTTTAGCAAATCATTTGCAGAACGAACATAATCAGCATTTTTTTCAGCTGCTGCAATAGTTGCACAAGTTTCAGCACTCACTTTAGCACCTTTCTTATCGCCTAATTCTTTTTGAACTTTAGCTTTTAATAAATATAACCAATAAGCTTTTCCGTTTCCTGCAATTGCTTTGTCAACATATACCAATGCTTTATCATAATCCTTGTCTATGTCATAGAAAAAATTAGCAGCTGTTTGGTAAACATTCGAGTTTACATTTGTTCCTTTTGTTGCTTCTTCTATTTGCTTACGAACAGTAGGCTTAATGTCGGTAGTTACAGGAACACTCACTAGTGTGGTTCCCCATTTCAATGAAATTTCAGCACTTGTTGCAGTGATATTATCCACTCCAATAGTAAATGTTTCAGTACTATTATTAGTTGTTTGTGGAGCCACCTTTACACGCACTACATCATCAGCTGTTTTATAATCTGAACTGCCCCAGCTTTTCACATTGGTATTAAATATAATTGTCCATTCTTTTTCACCTGGAATTGTAAATATTGCGTAAGCACCTGCTGCAATTTCTTTCCCACCAATAGTTACAGCGTCCGAAAATGTAACTTTTGTAGCGCTATTCGCGCCTGTTCTCCAAACTTCACCAACTGGTGCTAATAAACTACCTTTTCCAAAAACAGCTCTTCCTTTTAAACTAGGCCTAGCATAAGTAATTTCAATCTTGCCTAATCCAAACTCTTGGCTTATTGTTTGTGACGGGCTTGCTGCAGGCATCTTAATTTGTGCATTTGCACTAAGGCCTAAAATGGTTACTAAAGCAAAAAATATTTTTTTCATGGTATTATGTTTTTTTAGAATAACAAACCTAGCGTATTTTGGTTTAATCCTACTGTTAATTATTTTATTAATAGGCCTAATTTTTTTTAAATGCTGGGTGGAAACGGTCTAAAGTGTCCCTAAGGTATTCTCTGTTAATATGCGTGTAAATTTCAGTAGTGGTAATACTCTCGTGACCAAGCATTTCCTGAACTGCTCTCAGGTCAGCACCTCCCTCCACTAAATGGGTGGCAAAGGAGTGCCTAAAACTATGGGGTGAAATTGTTTTATTAATTCCCGTTTTTCGGATTAAATCCTTAATAATATAGAATATCATAACTCTACTGAGTCCCTTACCTCTATTGTTTAAAAACAAGATATCCTCGCAATCTTTGGCGGGGATTTGGTGCACTCTAATAGTATCTTTGTAAAGCTTAATATATTTAATGGCATCCGACCCAATGGGCACTAATCTTTCCTTATCGCCTTTCCCAATTACTCTTATAAACCCAACGTCTAAATACAAACAGGAGATTCTCAAATTGATAAGTTCAGTAACGCGTAGTCCAGAACTATACATTGTTTCCAATATAGCTTTGTTACGTCCTCCTTCAGGCTTACTTAAGTCCAATTGCCCAATAACTTGTTCAATTTCTTCAAAACTTAACACGTCGGGTAATTTACGGCTTGTTTTAGGGGAAGGTAGCAAGGAGGTGGGGTTCACTGAACATATTTGCTCCAACATGCAGTATTTAAAAAAGGCCTTAATGCCTGAAATTATCCTTGCTTGTGAGGTAGCTGCCATATCCATTTCCCCTATACATTGCATGAATGACTGCAGTTGTTGAAGGGTCACGTCGGAAGGGCTAATATCCCCTTCGTTGCTTTGCAGGTAATTGGTGAGTTTATCAATATCTCTTAAATAGGCTTCCACAGAATGGCTACTTAACGACTTTTCAAGTTGTAAGAATGCTTTAAATCCCTTTTTATAGCTAGCCCAACTCATTTGTTTGGATAAAAGATTTGATGGTTATGTTATAATGATTTTATTTCGCTGCAGATTATAAAATAATATGCAAGTAAATTTAAGGTCATTTAAGCAGAAAGTTAGACACAACGGAAAACAATTAAAATCTTTCTTAACAAAAATAGAAAAGAAAGCTCCAAGAGGCTTGGATCAGTTAACTCAAAAATTGAATACTGAAGTTTGGAATGAAGTAGATTGTTTATCATGCGCCAATTGTTGCAAATCAATGAGCCCTACTTTTACAAAAACGGATATCAAAAGGATATCGGCGCATTTGCAAATGACACCGGCTGTATTTTCTGAAACCTATTTAGAATACGATAAGAAGGATAAGGATTGGGTGAATATTTCTAAGCCTTGCCAGTTCTTGAATTTAAAATCAAATATGTGTAGTATTTATGAAGTACGTCCAGCTGACTGTGCTGGCTTTCCGCATTTAACCAAAAGAAAAATGACCGAGTACATTCATGTGCACAAGCAAAATATTGATTATTGTCCTGCTACCTATAAAATGGTAGAGAAGATGAAAGTATTGTTAGGTTAATTGCGTCCTTTGAACTGTTTCATGGATGAATGCATGCCTAGCCATTTTCCTACTACTAGATCAAATATTCTCGTTGGCAGTAATCCCTTTATGAATGGCACCCAGTAAACTATTCCAGGCATTCTTACATATATACTGTCCTTTTCAATTCCACTGATAATTTTTTGGACAGCTACTTCTGGCTTTACTATAGGGATAAATCTACTTTGCACACCGTCAAACATACCAGTGCTAATATAAAAAGGAGTGACGGTGGTTATTTTAACATTCGTTTTAGCTTCCTCCATTTCAAGCCTTAACGAATCGCTCCATCCCACAACGGCAAACTTACTTGCTACATAAACACTCATTTTAGGATTGCTTACCATTCCGGCAGCAGAGGCAATATTTACAATATGCCCACTATTTTGAGAAATCATGTCAGGTAAAAATTCTTTTGCAATATGCATCAGTGCGTTTGCATTAATTGCCATGGTATTGTCAATGTCTTGATGGGTGTGTTCGACAAAATTTTTGCCAACAATAATGCCTGCATTGTTTATTAAAATATCAATTGTTCCTACTGCTTCTTTTACGAGTGCTGCTGTGGATATTACTTGTTCCGTGTTCATAACGTTTACTAGATAAGGCAGTACTTTAAAACCTAGGTTTGTAAATTCCTTTGTGGTCTCTTCTAAAAGCTTTTCATTCATATCCCAAATCACAAGGGTATCCAAGCCTTTTTCTAATAGGGATAAGCCCATTAGCTTACCTATGCCATTTGCTCCACCTGAAATCAACGCCTTATTTGAATAAATTTGACTCATACATTGAATTTGTACATACAATTTAATCTTATTTTACTCCAAAAAAAATTAAAAATAAACGTCTTCGAAAAAATTTAATTCCCATTCTTTTTCTTCATTCAAGAATATAGCAATTACATCAAATTGTAAATATTTCCATTTAGGGTATTTGTATTGAAACATTGCCGCCGCATTTTTCAAATACTGCATCTTAATTTTGTCAATACTTTTTTCGGGAAAACCAAAGTTAATTGTGCTTCTTGTTTTAACTTCTACAATATGAAGTAATCCTTCCTTAGCTGCAATAATGTCCAGTTCCAAATGTTTATACCGCCAGTTTCGATAAAGTATCGAATAACCATTACTAATTAGGAATGTTGCAGCCCTGTTTTCGCCAAAAAAACCAGTATCTTTATTGCTCATGTAGTTTAATTATTTAGCATAAACTTCGACATTAAAAAAAGATGAAAACAGCGTATAAATTACAAGGAATACATAGGCATTATGACTGGGGTGGCAATACCTTTATCCCTCAAATGATGCAGGTGCAGGATCCCAAACAACTGCCATACGCTGAATATTGGATGGGCGCACACCCTTCTGCACCTTCTATGGTGACTACTGAATTAGGTGCACAGCCTTTGGATTTACTTATAAAGCAAAACCCCGCCGAATGGCTTGGAACTGAAACATTGGAACAATTTGCTTCATTGCCCTATTTGTTTAAGGTGTTAGATGTCGAAAAAATGCTTAGTATACAAGTGCACCCAAGCAAAGTAAATGCTGAAATAGGGTTTGATTTAGAAGAAGCAAAAGACATCCCAATTGATGCGCCAACCCGTAATTATAAGGACCGTAACCACAAGCCAGAAGTGATGGTTGCTTTAAGTGATTTTTGGTTATTACATGGCTTTTTACCCCCCGATGAATTAGAAAAAAGGTTAAAAGATTTCTTTTATTTTAATCCATTGATGGATCATTTTCGTGGAGTAGATTACCAAGGTTTGTATAGCTTCTTTATGCATTTGTCAATAGAAGATGCTGACAGCATTTTGAAACCATTAATGATGGATGCTGTAGCAAGTGTAAAGAATGGGTCAGTTGATAAAACACACCCGCACTGGTGGGCGAATAAATATTATAATGGGGTAGTCCCTGGGGCCAATATCGACAAGGGTATTTTTTCTATTTATATTTTAAACATTGTACATGTTCCAAAATATCATGGCGTGTTTCAAGGGGCAGGTTTGTTGCATGCTTATTTGGAAGGACAGAATATAGAATTAATGGCGAATAGTGACAACGTTTTAAGAGGGGGACTTACTACAAAACATATCGATATTGAGGAGTTGTTGCAACATGTAAAATTTGTACCTACTTATCCTGAGGTACTTACTGGGGAACTAATAAATGCACATGAATGTGTTTACCCTTGTCCTGTACCAGATTTTGGTTTAACAAAAATAGCCATTTCCGCTGGGGAAGCTTACACAATAAAAACCAATTCTTTAGCACTGTTATTGGTTACGGAAGGGGAAGTTTGTATTAACGATTTAGTGTTTAAAACAGGCGAAGTTGCAGCAATACTGCCG
>CAJATB010000210.1 GCA_903944755.1 uncultured Bacteroidota bacterium | reverse complement strand
GCAAAAATTGCTTCTTGGTTTTCTTTTAGGCCATAAGGTGTTTTTAACAATTCATCTAGTAAGGTTCCAGCTTCACTTAATGTTAAATTCATTTTCCAATTAGCAGCAGCTATTTGTTTTCTCATATTATATTTATTACTAATGTAATTTAGGGGTAATTTAGCGCTGCGAAGGTAATTAAAAATTAGTGCTCTAAATGCAAAAAAGGGTTGATAACTAAGGGGCTATTTCAAACAAGTGTTTAATCACCTGTTTTTCTGCGTCTGTAATCCTGGTTCCTTTAAGTTTCTTCCAATTATCTATGTCCTCAATAGCCTTTTCAAATTGATACCCTGGGACAATACCCCAGGTGAAATTGGGTAACATTTTAGGTAATAATCCCTTCCCAAAAATATTAGCACTTACTCCAATATAAGTACCCGTATTAATTCTTGATAAAATAGCCATTCTACTAAAATCTCCTACCAGCATTCCCATTTTTTGGCCAACACTTACCCATTCTTGTTTTGATTCATTCCACAATTGCACGTCGCTTGCGGTATTCTTTATATTACTATTCGAAGTGCCTGCTCCAATATTACACCAATAACCAAGTATACTATCTCCTAAATAACCTTCGTGTCCTTTGTTGGAATAACCCATCATTATTGAATGTTTAATTTCGCCACCAGCTAAGCAAAATGGGCCAATAGTGGTGGATCCGTAAATACTAGCATTCATTTTTACAACTGCCTTATAACCTAATACAAAAGGGCCTCTTATACAAGCACCTTCCATAATAATTGCTTCTTTACCAATGTAAATTGGGCCATTACTTGCATTTAAATTCGCACATAACACAGAAGCCCCTTCTTCAATAAAAATTTGCTCAGGATTAATGGCCTTGTTCGATAAATCAAGGGGCTGTGAATGTTTGTCTTTTTTTACTATTTCAAAATCACGCCTAATGAATTTTTCGTGCAAACTTAATAAGTGCACTGCATCGTTAACGAAGTTTACTGTATCAAAAACTATAGGTGCTCCTTCCGGTAATAATATTTTTTGAAAAGTCCGCTCCTTGCTTTTACTAGCAACCCATTTCCCGGTTGAACTAATTAGTTTTTCCCCATTTTGAAGTGCATTTATTTGTTCAATCACTTCAATTGTTGGAATGCAGGTAATATTAATAAAACAAACTTCTTCACTATGCTTTAAAAAAGTTGTTTCTGAGTACAATGCTTGTAAATAGCTTTCTGTAAATACTTCTGTTTCTGCTCCTAAATAAACCTCCCAACGCTCTTTGAAAGTAAAGATACCTACCCTGCAATCGGACAAACTACGTGTTAAACTAAATGGATAAAAATTCATTCTATCAGCAATGTCAACCAATATATATTGCATGCAATTTTATTATGGGACAAATTTAACGTAAACTATGCATGAATTGTTATCTATTCCTAACAGATGTTCATTAAATCCTTACTTTTGTAACCTAATATTATCATTATGCAATTTGGATATTTTAATTACCCTACTCCAGCCAATGAGCCTGTTTTAACCTATGCTCCCGGTAGTGCTGAAAAATTAGCTTTAAAAGCAGCTATTGATCAATTAAAAAAGAAAACCTTAGATATACCCATGTATATTAATGGCAAAGCAGTGCGTACAGGAATTAAGCAATCAATTCATCCACCTCATGAAATTAAGCACACTTTAGGCCATTTTCATGTAGGCACAAAAAAGCATGTAGAACAAGCAATTAATGTTGCATTAAAAGTGCGTGAGCATTGGGCGAGTATGAGTTGGGAATCGAGAGCACATATATTTTTAAAAGCTGCAGATTTATTAGCGACAAAATATCGTTTTGAAATGAATGCCGCAACCATGTTGGGGCAAAGTAAAAATGCTTATCAAGCCGAAATTGATGCTTCTTGTGAGTTAATAGATTTTTTACGTTTTAATGTTCATTTTTTAAGTGAAATATACAAGCAACAACCTGTTTCTTCCCCAGGTATGCACAACAGGATGGAATGGAGAGGTTTAGAAGGATTTGTATTAGCAATTACCCCTTTTAACTTTACTGCAATTGGTGGAAATTTACCTACTTCTGCTGCCATGTGTGGCAATGTGGTGGTTTGGAAACCTGCTAATACACAAATATATTCTGCACAATTATTTATGCGTATTTTAAAAGAAGCTGGGCTTCCTGATGGTGTTATAAATATCGTGTATGTAGATGGTCCAACAATTGGTAATACTTGTTTCACACACCCCGATTTTGCTGGAGTGCATTTTACGGGTTCAACTGGAGTTTTCAATTTTATGTGGAAACAAATTGGCGAAAACATTCCACGTTACAAATCCTACCCAAGAATTGTTGGTGAGACAGGTGGGAAAGATTTTGTAATGGTACATCCGACTGCAGATGTTGATACGGTTGTAACTGCGTTGGCAAGAGGTGCTTTTGAATACCAAGGACAAAAATGTTCAGCGGCTTCTCGTGCTTATATTCCTAGTAATTTAGCTGTTTCGGTAAAAAGTAAATTGGTTAAGACCATTCAAAGTATGAAGATGGGTACGGTGGAAGATTTTAGCAATTTCGTGAATGCCGTTATTGACGAAAAATCATTTGATAATATTGCTAAGTATATAAATAAAGCAAAGAAGGATAAAAAAGCAAAAATACTCGTAGGAGGAAATTTTAGTAAGAAGAATGGTTACTTTGTTGAACCAACTGTTATTGAAACAAGCGATCCAAAATACCTTACCATGTGTGAGGAGATATTTGGCCCAGTGTTGACTATTTATACCTACCCTGCTGCTAAATATGATAAAACACTGGAATTACTGGATAGTACTTCTAAATATGCTTTAACAGGTGCTATTATTTCTCAGGACAGAGCTTCCATTGAATTAGCAACTAATAAATTAAGGCACGCTGCTGGTAATTTTTATATCAACGACAAACCAACTGGAGCAGTTGTTGGTCAACAACCATTTGGGGGTGCCCGTGGTTCAGGAACCAATGACAAGGCAGGAAGTATGTTGAATTTATACCGTTGGTTAAGCGCAAGGACGATAAAGGAGACTTTTAACCCGCCAACCGACTATAAATACCCATTTTTAAATGAAGCATAAGCTGGTTTTTTGTGTTGATTTAATACGAAACCATTATATTTGCTCCTCAAAATTAAAGGACTGTGGCCCAAAAATTTTCTAAAGAAACTTATCTATATTGGTACGAATTGATGCAGTTAATACGTCAATTTGAATCCAAATCGGAGGAAATGTACAAAATGGCTGGTAAAATCAGAGGGTTTTTCCACGTCTATAATGGACAAGAGGCCATTGCTTCTGGTTGTATGACCGCCACTAATCAGGAAGACCCATTCATTACAGGCTATCGTGATCATGGTTTAGCACTTGCTAAAGGGATGAGTCCAAATGCTGCAATGGCTGAATTATATGGTAAAGCTACTGGCTGCTCAAAAGGAAAAGGCGGCAGTATGCATTTATTCAGCAAAGAACATTTTTTCTTTGGTGGACATGGTATAGTGGGTGCTCAAATTGGCACAGGTGCTGGTTTAGCATTTGCTGAACAATACCGAGGTTCTAAAAATGTGGTATTATGCTTTTTTGGAGATGGTGCAGCGAGACAAGGCATGTTGCATGAAGTTTTTAACCTAGCTATGTTATGGAAATTACCGGTGGTATTTATTTGTGAAAATAATAACTATGCCATGGGTACTTCAATCGAAAGAACAAGTAATGTAGTAGATATTTATAAGTTAGCAGATGCTTACGAAATGCCTTCTGACAAAATTGATGGCATGACCGCTGAGGCGGTTCACGATGGTGTTGCAAGAGCTGTTAAACGTGCAAGAGATGGAGAAGGCCCTACTTTATTAGAGATGAAAACTTATCGTTACCGAGGTCATTCTGTTTCAGACCCTCAGAAATATAGGACTAAGGACGAGGTAGAAGAATACAAAAACCAAGACCCTATCACAAAGGTTGCTAATACAATTCTGACAAACAATTTTGCAACAGCAGCTGAATTACAAGCTATTGATGATAAAATAGCTGCTATTGTTGATGCATCAGTAAAATTTGCTGAAGACAGCCCTTGGCCAGATGATAGCGAATTGTTGAAAGACGTTTATATTGACCAGAATTATCCTTTTATTGTTGACTAATTATTAATAAAATAACATGACTGATTTATTGCACCAAGAAAACCACCCTTTTTTAGACTTCGTAAAAAAATATAAAAAAGCTTTAATTAATACACTAGTTTTCACCGTTGTGTTGATAGCTGGTTATTTTGGTTATACAGAATTATACCAAAAACCACGTGAATCTAAAGCTGCTGATGCTTTATTTACTGCAGAAAAATATTTTGCAGTAGATTCTTCTAATTTAGTATTAAATGGCGATGGCACTTCTAAAGGTGCTTTATATGTAATTAAAGAATTTGGTGGAACTAAAGCTGCTAACCTTGCTAAATATTATGCAGGTATTAGTTACTACAGGATAGGTGAATTTAATAAGTCAATTGATTTATTAAAGGATTTCTCTACAAGTGCTAAACAAGTTCAGGCAATTGCTTTTGGCACCATTGGTGATGCTTACGCTGATTTAAAGAAAACCGACGACGCTGTTGAGTATTATAAAAAAGCAGGTGCTCATTTCCCAGAAGACGAAGCTATTTCAGCTGAATATTTATTCCGTGCTGCTGGTTTATTGGAATTGAATGGTAAAAACGAAGAAGCCGTTACTATCTATAAAGACATTAAAGCTAAATATCCTAAGACAGAAAAAGGTTTTAT
>CAJATB010000209.1 GCA_903944755.1 uncultured Bacteroidota bacterium | reverse complement strand
TTGTCTAATGAATTTAATAGCGACTATACTTATACAGGTGGGGGAATTAACTTCAGGGCGAATCAGAAAAAATTTAATTTCAGTACCGGCTTTTCTTTGCAAAACACAAATTTGAAAGGGGAGAATGTAAGCAAGAATACAAAGCTTAGCCAGGACTTTCAAGACATCTTACCTACAGCCACTTTCCAGTACAATTTTTCTCAGACTAAGAATTTCAATATTAATTACCGGACTTCAACACAACAACCTTCCATAACGCAGCTTCAGCCGGTATTAGACCAAAGTAATATTAACTACCAGTCAATTGGTAATCCCGATTTGAAAAGAAGCTATGTGCACAATTTGAACCTAAGGTATTTCGCTTCAAAAATTTTAGCACAAAAGAATTTCTTTGCTACTTTAAACGCTTCCACTACCAACAATTCAATTGTTAATAAAGACAGTGTGTTGCCTAGCAGGGTGATTCGTTCAACACCAGTGAATGTAAATGGCGCGTATAGAATTAATGGTGGGTTGAATTATGGATTTGGTATTAAGAAAATTTACTCAAGATTTAATTTTGGTATTAACGGAGGCTTTAATAATAATATATCCTATGCAAATGGAATGTTGAACACTATTGTTACAAAATCAGTAGGGCCTTCTTTCTCGTATACTTTCCAATTAGAGGAAGTTATTGATATTGACCTTTCAACGCGTTATTCATTTAGTAAAACTAATAACGCAATAAATGCAGGATTAAATACGAACTTTTTAACTAAAGTTTTTTCGGCAGATGTAACCAACTACCTGCCATTTAATTTTATTTTAAACCAATCAATGAACTATACGGTTAATTCAGGGAGAGCAGCTGGATTTAATACAGCAGTGCCTATTTGGAATGCGTCTATTTCTAAATATTTCATGAAAAATAAAAGAGCCGAACTTAAAATGAGTGCCTTTGATTTATTGAATAAAAATATTGGCATTAGCAGGAATGTTTCTCAAAACCAAATTGTTGACCAAGAATATAACGTGATTAACCAATACTTCTTATTAAGCTTTACCTATAGTTTACAAAAATCGGGCTTAGCCAATAAGGGTCGTGCTATGACAATTAGAATGTAAAAATTAAAATTATAAAAATAAAAATTAACAAGTATATGAAAAAAGTATTGTTATTAGTTGCAGTCATAATAGCTTCGGTTACTATGTTAGCTGCACAAGCTAAAGAAGGTAAGATTGTTTATGAACGAAAAGTGAATATGTATAAAAGCATAACCGATCCTGAAATGAGGGCTAGGATTCCAGAGTTCAGAACAGACAAATTTGAATTACTATATAATGGTACTTCAAGTTTATACCGTCCTTCAACTGACGATGAAGGTCCAGACCCGTTTGCTAATAATGGGGGTGACCGTGGTGGCCAACGCTTTAATTTTAGAGGAATGGAAGCGACTACTTTTACCGATATCCCAAATGCTGTTCAGTATGAAGCACGCGCAATTATGGAAAAAGAATTCTTGATTGTTGATTCTTTGAAAACTTACAAATGGAAAATTTCTGGTGAAACTAAAACAATAGCCAAGTATGTATGTAAGAAAGCAACTGCAATGATTACAGCTCCTCAAGTGACAATGCGTATGGGTATTGGTGGTGGACGTAATAGGGACACGACTGCTGGGGCCAACACAATTAAGATGAAGGAAACAGAACTAGTAGTTTGGTATACAGATGAAATACCTGTATCTGTTGGGCCAGATAATTATTCTGGGTTGCCGGGTGCTATTTTGGAAATAGACATGGACAATGGCGCTACTGTAACTACTGCTGTAGAAATCACAGCTAAATATCCTAAAAAGGAATTGGTTCAACCAACAAAAGGAGAAAAAATGACACGGGTTCAGTTTATGGATAGTATGAGAAAGATTATGGAAGATATGCAGAAAGGTGGTGGCTTTAGAATGGGAGGAGTGAGTATTAGAGCGTCTAATAACTAATTTGACTAATGCACAATTGAATAGGTTGCTAGAAATTTTTAAAATCCAACTAAATAAGAAGCCCTCGGGCTTCTTATTTAGTTATAGTCCATTTCCAACCAATGGTAATATTTCGAGGCTCTCCCATATAATAGGAATAAGCGCTACTGCCTTTTACACTAAAGTTTTTTGTTGCCATAGTGGCATAATACGCATTTGTAAGATTAAGTAGGTTTAGCCAAAATTCATTGCGCTTTATTTTAAAACTCATCCTATAATTGAGTACATCAAAACCTGGGTATGTGGTTGCATTTGTTTCATCCATAAAATAACTTGATTGATGCTGCCATTCTAAGGAGCTTTGCCATTTTGCATTTACGTTCCAGTACAGGCTTAAATTACTAAAGAAACGAGGAGCTGCATTCATTTCATTTCCACTTACATCGGTTCCCTTTATTAGGGTGTTTTGGTAGGTATGCTTTGTATTGGTTGCATTCCAGTGTATTTCAAGTTGCTTACTAGCCTTGTATTTTAGTTGGTATTCAATGCCAATATGCTTAGTACTTCCCGAATTTTGATTTAGGTTAACGCCGTCTGCTTGCCGCACTGAAATGATTTCGTTTTCTCCATTTAGTTGATACAAGGAAAATTCAGCATATAAATTTTTGTATTGTCCCCAAGCGCCGAACTCGAAGTTTTTAAATTGCTGAGGCAGTAAATAAGGTATTCTTATAGCGTTGTATATTTCAGTTATTTGTGGTGGCACAAACCCACCGCTGTAATTGATGTATCCGCCAATATTATTTCTGTTGTAAGTAAAGCCAATTTTTGGCGTCCAATTAGTGAAATTATTATTTGAAGAAGGTGTCCCTGTATTTAAGGTATTATTAAACAAGTATTTGAAATTATCATACCTCATTGTTAAATTCATGCTTAGTGTATTGGTAATAGTAGCAAGAAAATTTAGATAAACTGCTTTATTGCTTATTGATGTATTGTAGGCTGTTAATAAAGAGTCTGGTGTGGGCTTGTTAAAACTTATATATTTCCCACTGGCAGTGTCTTTTATGATATTAATAAAGTGGGCAAATATATTTTGCTTGGTGCCATCCCAATAACCACCAGCTATTAATTTACTTTTTATATTTTTGAAATTCCAAACTTGTTGCATATCTATTACCACCGAATTAAAGTGGTTACTATTTTCAAGTCCTTTAAATTTTATCGGATTATTGGTTGACGCAATGGAGTAGGTGGGATTTTGGTCCATTGTATTATTTCGATACATTAGGTTTATGCGGCTAAAACTGTTGGCATTCCATGTATACTGCAAATTTTGGTGTATCCTTAGCGCATTAATTTTTCTAAATGTAAAGGACTGTAAAGAAGTAAAATTCTTTTGTGCAAAGTGAATGCTATCAACTGACCCCGTCATTTGAGCATAATAATTAATAAAATGAAAACTTTGATAGCCGCTCCATTTTTTATTTACCGTAAAATCTTTTTTAAGGCTTATTGCCTTTTTCGAAAAATCACTATAATCCATTGGCCCTTTTCTTTGATCACTCCAACTTACATTTGCAATCCAAGTGCCTTTTTTGTTGGGCCGGACAAGGTAAGGTCAAGCCTTTTTAATCCAAGATTATTTGCTTGTGTGTTAAATTCAATCACGGGCTTTGATG
>CAJATB010000208.1 GCA_903944755.1 uncultured Bacteroidota bacterium | reverse complement strand
GCCTGTCTCTTTTCTGGTAGTAATTAACATGCCCTCGGCTGTCCATATACTTAAATTAAATGTCTCCGTTAATGGGGGTGTATTCACAAACTTCACTTTCGTGCTTGAACTCACCGGATTAGGGAACAACTTAATGCCCAAGGCGTTAAACTGCATCGTCACTTCACAGTTTATTGCAAACTGGCCATTTGCTCTTGTACCACTTAACACGGCCACACCAGTTTGTACGTCAATGCAATTAGCCGTACTCTTAAAATTAATCGCACTACTAGTACTTGCTGTATTAGCCATAGCACCTACACTGCTCATTACAAAGGCTGCCGCCTGCGCATTTGTGGCTTGTGGAACAGCTAATACTACCGCTAGCAAGGCCACATACATTAATTTACTACTCGTTTTGTTTGTCATTACTTTGTGCTATAATAGTAAGTAGTTTTAACGCCACTAAGTTGAAATGATAAAATTAAATTCTTAGCACCCACCGACTCTATATCATACACGTATTCTGTTGCACTACCACTGCTCGTTTGTGCTTGCACATGTATTTGTAATTGTCCGGCTACTTTCTCCACTGTGTAGCTTCCTACTATACCATCTGAGTCGTTCGTGCTGCCGTTATTTAAAAAATTAATAAAATAAGTCGATTGGCCTACATATGTTTTTAGCGATGTACCTGTTTGCTTAAAATCCATATACCAGGTTTTATCCCCTAACATGGTTTGTGCTAAATTTCTCTCTGCACTTTCTGTGTCCTTCGTGCATGAAGCTAGCTGGGTAGCTGCTATAGTTATTGCTAGTATGTATTGTAAATATTTTTTCATTTTATTTTTTTTTCGCTGCTTTTTAAAATAAGTCACTTGCCCTTATCACCATACCTAGTTCAAGACTGTTTACATTTGCTTTTATTGGCGCTTTGGTAAATGAGGTAATCCCTTGTTTGTAATGCAAAAACAAAGTGTAGTAGCCGTTGTTATCAAACTCTACACCTAAGTCGCCTCTTAGTAAAAAACGTTGATAGTTATTGTTCACTAAATTGTCTGCACTCTGTGCCGATAAACGCGTGTCTATACTTGGACCTGCTACCACGTAAAATTTGTATTTTGCTGTATCGCCTAACACAATTAGTTTTTTGTAATGGGCAGCAATACTTAAATTGAAAAACTGATCGTCCGCTTTGAAACTGGAATAACTACCAATAAAAGGCGCTAAACTGCCTAATTCCTTATACCTAGTGCCGGTAGCAATTTTATTTAAAGTCATGGCAAAAGAATATTGATGCATTTGCTTATACTTGCCATCTACCCTAAAACCAGCTAAATAGCCTGGCTTGAATGTGTTTTTATTAAAATCAGACAAACTATAGTTGAAACTAGAAGCATAATTACCCGTTCTTACCGTTTGGTTCGAGAAATTCATGCCAGCCAATAAATACGTATTGTTGTCAGTGAAATTTACAAATACCTTGTCCCAGCTTTTACCTATCTGCTGTTTGAACTTGGCTACCTTATCCGAAAAAGGACGCTTTAAGTACAACTTGTCCTGGTCCTTTTGGGTCCTCACCGGAACCGTCGGAGTTTGTGCACTTGACGAATAAAACAAACACATTAACAAAGTAATTAATGTGAGGAATTTCAACTTAAACATATATTATAATTTCAATTAATATTAAATTTACTTACCATCCTACCAGTATGGTAAAAGTGCTAAATAAGATACAGCGCGCGAGCGCGGAAATTAAATGAAAAAATAATTGTAGGGGAAGCAATTAGAATTTACTCTGTATCAGTTTATGAAAGTGATACAAAAGTCTAGAGAAAAGTGTTATATATGTTGAATTAATCTAACTTGTTAAGGTACTCTGAGGGTGTAATACCCATTTTTTGCTTGAAGGAGTTAAAGAAACTAGTCCTTGATCCAAAACCAGCTTGCTTGGCTAAAGCGTCCAATGTTAAAATTTCTCCTGAACCTTCTTGGATTAATTTGATGACTTGAGTAATTTTTAAGTCATTTTTCCACGTATTAAAATTAACATGCAAGTGTTCGTTTAAATAATAAGAAAGATGATGGATGGGTATATCAGTATCTGAAGACATTGTGGTCAAGTTAAACTCAGGGTTTAAATAGGGCTTCTTTTCAATATAAAGGTCAATTTTATACTTTAATAATGCTAGTTTTTCTTCAGAAATTTCAAAGCTTCTTGGTTGCTTTTTCACTATTTCACTAATTGTTACTTCAGGGTTTACTTGCCTTTTTGAAGAAGCTAAAATAGGATAATCTAATTGAGGAAGTCCATACAATATGTTAGGGAAAAAAAGTAATGAAATATTTAGGAAAATAACTCCCATAAGAACAATCAAAAGAAAATACCTCCCTACTTCTGTAGCTTCTTCATAATTACTTAGGTTAATGGCAACTAAAGAAAAAAGAAGAAAATTAACATAAATAATAAGTGAAGTTACTAGTAAAAAGGATAACCACTTATAAATTAAAGTATGTTGTTTTTCTATAAAATCATTGTTTCGATAATACTTGAAAACCATACCAGCAGTAGCTAATACGTATCCTATTGCAAAAACAGGCCTTACTAAAAAGGTTACTATTCCTGGAATAAATAAATGCTCTACATTCATCAATTCAGCAGGATTACTTATAATAAGTCGTGCAAATTCAAGTTTATGTTCATAGCTTGAAAATAAATAGCCAGAAATATTAATAAAATAAATGAAAAAAGGAATAAAATGAAATAAGTCACTTCGTCGAAGTGTAAAATCATCTCGCAACAAGCCTCTTACATAAAAATATAAAGCGGGGCCAGTCAGTACAAAAACTGGGCTAAAGTTTACTAGCATAATCGCTATCAAATCCTCGTTTTGAGAATCAATAGTGGCATAATGCGTCAAGGCGTATACATTGTTTATAAGAAAGAAAAAGAAAAGGTATTGATTTGCCTTATTAGACTGCCTTAAATTTACAAATAGTATAAAAGTGACAATAAATCCAAATAAAGTAATATATAATAGCATTGAGGGTTATCTGTTTTGATTAAAGCAAAAGACAAAATAAAGATAAATTATTTACGATTATTAAGTACAGATTAATATACACGAGTTAATCCACCTATTCTTATGTCCCTAGCATGATTATTATCAGACACTATTTACTATAATTATGACAAAAATTAACCCCTTACATCAAATTTTAGCTTTAAGTTTGAAATTGAATAGATTGACAATTTATTCGTAATTTACAACTGACTAAAAACCTTTTTAAACTATGGGTGCTATTTCCTTAATTGCCTTACTAGTAGCGGCAATTGCATTTTCCGCCGGCGGGATATTAATAGGCAAAATATTAGTGAAAGGAAGTACTAACCCGCAAAAGGGACAGCCTTACGAATGTGGTATTCCTACCAATACTTCACCTTGGCACCAATTCAATGTTGGGTACTATTTATTCGCACTACTTTTTTTAATTTTTGATGTAGAACTTGTATTCTTATACCCTTGGGCTGTGGTAGTTAAAAAAGTAGGTATAATAGCTTTAATTGAAATTATTATTTTCATATTTATTTTATTCATGGGCTTTTTATACGCTCATAAAAAAGGAGCACTAAAATGGAGTTAAAAGAAAAAGAATTAAATAATCAGGCTTTCCCTGGTATCATTCACGAAACACCTGGTGGTGGTATTGTTGTAAGCACTTTTGATAGTATTATTAATTGGGCGAGAAGTAATTCACTTTGGCCATTATCCTTTGCTACAAGTTGTTGTGGTATTGAAATGATGTCAACCGCTTCAGCCAAATATGACTTTTCTCGCTTTGGTTTTGAAGTGGCGCGCGCTTCTCCACGTCAAGCAGATGTTATTATAATTGCGGGGACTATTGTAAACAAAATGGCACCTGTACTTAAACGATTATATGACCAAATGGCTGACCCTAAATATGTAATTGCAATGGGTGCATGCGCAATTAGCGGTGGTCCTTTTTTTTATAATACCTACTCAGTTGTAAAAGGCGCTGACCATATTATTCCAGTAGATGTTTATATTCCAGGATGTCCCCCTCGTCCAGAAGCATTATTGCATTCTTTAATTTCCTTACAAGAAAAAATTAAGATGGGAATGACTAGAGACCAAATAAGAGGGGAATTTAAAGGGTAAGTATTTAAAAGAAGTAATTGATTATAATTATAAAAAATGTCAAACGAAGAGATAAAAGAAATAATTAGTTCCACTTTACCTTCAGCCACTTACGATGAAACTGGAGAATGGTTGAATGTAATAATTGATTCAAAAGATTGGGAAAAAATTGCTGCTGAATGCCGAAACGGGGCATTACAAATGGATTTTTTGTTTTGCTTAACTTGTATTGATTGGAAAACCCATTTAACTATGGTATACCACCTTACTTCCACAAAACACCGCCATAATATTGTAGTGAAAGCCAATTTGGATCCTGCAATAGCTGAAATTAAAAGCGTTTGTGCTATTTGGAGAACTGCAGAATTTCACGAACGTGAAGTTTTTGAAATGTTCGGCGTTAAGTTTTTAAACCATCCCGATTTAAGAAAACTTATTTTAGAAGACGACTTTAAGGGATTTCCTTTAAGAAAAGATTTTGAAGATCCTATCAACATGATAAAATTATAGTAGGGCCATGTATAACCAAACTGAAATAATAAAAGATACAACCGATTTAGGCCCCGAAGGAGAGTTAGTAATTAATATGGGTCCTCAACACCCTGCCACACATGGCGTATTACATTTAGTGGTTACTTTAAATGGGGAAACGATTAAAAAAATTGAACCACATTTAGGTTACATACATCGTTCCATTGAAAAAATGTGCGAGAGTTTAACTTATCGCCAATTTATTTACGTGACAAGTAGAATGGATTACCTATCCTCTCATATTAATAACTTAGGATGTGCGTTACTTATTGAAAAGGGAATGCAAATAGAAGTTCCGGAACGCGCTAAATATATTCGTGTAATTTTAAGCGAATTAACCAGGATTGCTTCACACGAACTTTGGCTAGGTGCTATGGCAATGGACTTGGGCGCTTTTACCCCTTTCTTCTACACATTCAGAGAGCGAGAAATGATTACTGAAATAATGGAAGAAACTTGTGGTGCAAGATTAACCATGAACTATATAGTACCTGGTGGAGTTATGTATGATATTCATCCCAATTTTCAAAAAAAGGTAAAAGCATTTATTAAACAGTTTAAAGAAAAAGTAACTGAGTTTGAGGACTTAGTGACAAATAATGTGATATTTCAAAGCAGGACAAAAGGGATTGGCATTTTGAGTGCCGAAGATGCGATTTCATTTGGTTGTACTGGACCAGTTGCAAGAGCAAGTGGTGTTAGATGTGATATTAGGAAGCTATACCCTTACGATGTTTATGACAAAGTTGAATTTGATGAAGTAATTGAAACTGCTGGCGACTCCTTTGCAAGATATATAGTTAGAGTAAAAGAAATGAATCAGTCTATTCGTATCATAGAACAGCTAATTGATTCAATCCCAGAAGGTGATTTTGTTGGTAAAACTAAAAACGTATTGAAGTTGCCTAAAGGAGAATTTTATACAAGAGTAGAAACAGCAAGAGGGGAATTTGGTGTGTTTATAGTGAGTGAAGGAGGAACGAATCCTTACCGTATTAAATTTAGGTCACCTGGTTTTTCAAATTTGTCTGCATTAAATCATATGGCAGCAGGTAGTAAAATTGGGGATTTGATGGCAACAATGGGTACTTTGGATTTAGTAATACCAGATATTGATAGATAGATAAATAAAATAATTACGCATGTTTAGCTTAGAAGGAATCACGACCGCTGTACAAGATTGGTTATTTATTAAATTCAATCCAACTTTGGCTTTAGCCATTGAATGTGTAATTGTGATATTATTAGCAATCACATTGTTTGCAGGATTAGGATTGGTTTTGGTTTTGATGGAAAGAAAAGTAGCGGCGCGTATTCAAATCAGGCTAGGCCCAAATAGAGTTGGCCCAGGTGGTATGTTCCAAACAGTAGCCGACACCTTAAAATTAATTATGAAAGAGGGCTTGACACCCGACTCGGCAGATAAATTCTTGTTTAATTTGGCACCTTTTATAGTTATGATGGTAGCCATGCTTTTACTTGCCCCCATTGCCTTTGCTAAAAATTTCCAAATTTGGGATATCAATATAGGAGTATTATACATTTCCGCAATCTCATCGCTTTCAGTGATTGGTATATTAATGGCAGGCTGGGCTAGTAATAATAAATATTCCTTGCTTGGAGCAATGCGAAGTGGCGCACAAATTGTGAGCTACGAATTGTCAGCTGGTTTAGCAGTGTTAACTATTGTGGTACTTACTGGTAGTTTGCAGATTTCTGAAATTATAGCAGCGCAACAAAATGGCTGGTGGATTTTCAAAGGACATATTCCTGCTGTGATTGCCTTCGTTATATTCATTATAGCAGTTACTGCCGAAACAAATCGCGCACCTTTTGACTTAGCTGAAGCAGAATCGGAATTAACAGCTGGTTTTCATACTGAATATTCAGGAATGAAATTTGCCTTATTCTTTTTAGCGGAATACATTAATATATTTATAGTTTGCGCTATAGGTGCTACACTATTTTTAGGTGGCTGGATGCCATTGCACATTGGAAGTTGGGAAGCATTTAATCATATCATGGATTACATCCCTTCTTCGGTTTGGTTTATGGGAAAAACATTTTTCTTGATTTTTGTGATTATGTGGTTTAGATGGACTTTCCCAAGGCTACGTATTGACCAATTATTGAACCTGGAATGGAAATATTTATTACCAATAAGTTTATTAAACCTTTTATTAGTAGCGGTGATTGCTATTTTAGGATGGCATTTTTAAAACTAAATAAAATAGAAACATGTTTTTGAAAGAATATATATCAGATGTTTACAACGGTGTCACTTCCTTACTAAAGGGAATGAGAAAGACTGGTTATTATTTTCTTCATCCAAAAGAAATAATAACAGAACAATATCCTGACAACCGAGCAACACTGGTATTAGCAGAAAGGTTTAAAGGAGAAGTTGTCATGCCGCACGACCAAAACAATGAACACGCTTGTACTGGTTGCACTGCTTGCGAATTAGCTTGTCCAAATGGCACTATTAAAGTGGTAACAAAATTCGATGTTACCCCTGAAGGAAAGAAGAAAAAAGCAATTGATGCGCTGGTGTACCATTTAGAATTATGCACGATGTGTAATTTATGCGTTGTGGCTTGTCCAAGTGATGCAATTAAAATGGTCCCTACTTTTGAACATAGCGTATTTGACAGGTCCAAATTGACAAAAATATTAAATAAACCAGCTTCTAAAATAAGGGAGGGCATTGAATAATGAATATATCATCAATCATATTTTACGCAATTTCTGCTTTAATATTAGGAGCAGGGATACTCGCCGTTACTTCGGTTAAAATATTCCGGTCGGCTATTTGGTTATTGTTTTCTTTAATTGGAATAGCAGCCTTGTACTTTTGGATGCAAGTTGAATTCATTGCAGCAATTCAAATAGTAGTGTACGTTGGAGGAATTGTTATTTTAATTATTTTCTCCATATTTCTGACACAGCAATCTGGGAAAGACCTCCCAAAGCCTGCAATAAGTAAAATGGTTTTTTCGGCACTCGCAGCCTTGTTCGGCATTGCCTTTACGTTTAACCTTATAAATCATTACGGATTTGACAATACATCCTCTGCACCTTTTAATGCAAGTGTAAACGAAATTGGAATGCAAATGCTTAGCACTAGTTCCCATGGGTTCATTTTGCCTTTTGAAGTTGTGAGTATGCTATTATTAGCTTCTATGATTGGCTGTATTGTAATTGCAATGAAGTCAAGTACTTCAGATACTATACCATTAAACAATAAGAAGGATTAACATGAACGAAATACCATTAACACATATTCTGTTTGTAAGCACCGCCTTATTTTTTATTGGCATGTACGGTTTATTTACAAGAAGAAACATTATTACCATGCTTATGTCTATTGAGTTAATGCTTAATAGTGTGAACATTAATTTTGTAGCCTTTAATAAATACTTATTCCCCGATAAGTTAGACGGGGTTTTCTTCAGCTTATTTATTATCACTATTGCCGCCGCCGAAGCTGCAGTTGCAATTGCCATTATCATTAATTTATATCGTAGTCATAATTCAATAGATGTAGACGATGCAACTGAAATGAAATATTAAATACTATGTCAAACTATTTATACTTAGCCTTTATCCCATTATTACCCTTAGCAACTTTTGTACTACTAGGCTTATTTGGACGCAAATACTTTGCAAAAACCGCTGGTATGATTGGCACTGCTAGCTTACTTACTTCCACCCTACTTTCATTTGTTGCTGCAAAGCAATATTTTTTCGAGGATGGAAAAATAAATGGAGCTTACCAAAAAATTATTGCATTTAAATATACTTGGCTTGAATTTAGTCCAAATGTTTCTATTGATATGGGTATTATTGTTGACCCTATTTCGGTAATGATGCTAATTGTTGTTACATCAGTTTCCTTAATGGTGCATATTTTTAGTTTAGGCTATATGAAAGGTGAAGCCCGTTTCGCTACTTACTATGCATTCCTTTCTTTGTTTACTTTTTCTATGTTAGGGTTAATTTTATCTTCAAATATTTTTCAGGTTTACATGTTTTGGGAATTAGTAGGCGTTTCTAGTTTCTTATTAATTGGCTATTATTTTGACAAGCCTTCGGCAGTTGCGGCAAGTAAAAAAGCTTTTATTGTTACTCGTTTTGCCGACCTTGGCTTTCTCATTGGAATTTTAATTTTAGGTTTTTACGGGGGCACGATGGATATAAGTTTGTTGATTGAAAAACTCACAGTAACAAGTTCCCCTGCATTCATAAACATTACTACGGCAAGTTTTTTAGGGGCTAGCATGCTTACATGGGGCTTAACCCTAATTTTTATAGGCGGCGCTGGCAAATCGGCAATGTTCCCATTGCATATTTGGTTGCCAGATGCAATGGAGGGGCCTACTCCAGTGTCTGCGTTAATCCATGCAGCTACCATGGTGGTTGCAGGTGTTTATTTAGTGGCGCGTTTATTCCCTGTGTATTCGATGGACGAAACGGCCTTAACCATAGTAACTTATGTCGGTGCATTCTCTGCATTACTAGCAGCAATTATTGCTTGTACTCAAACCGATATTAAACGTGTACTTGCCTATTCCACCATGTCACAAATTGGATACATGATGTTTGCTTTAGGAATATCAAAAAATGGAGGCGAAAATGGACTTGGTTACATGGCTTCTATGTTTCATTTATTTACGCATGCTTTCTTTAAAAGCCTACTATTCTTAGGGGCTGGTTCGGTGATACACATGGTGCATAGTAATGAGATGAAAGATATGGGAGGTTTGAGAAAATTAATGCCAGTTACCCATATTGCTTTTTTAATTGCCTGCTTAGCTATTGCTGGTATTCCTCCATTTGCAGGGTTCTTTAGTAAAGAAGAAATTTTGCTAGCAGCTTTTCATGCGAATAAATTAATTTATGGTATTGCTTTATTTACTGCAGCGCTTACTTCATTTTATATGTTTCGCTTATACTTCTCCATATTCTGGAGCAAGGAATCCACCCTACACAATAATCACGGAGAAGGCCCTTGGACAATGAAGCTGCCATTAATTATATTAGCAATTTGTGCAGCAGGGGTGGGATTTGTTCCTTTCTCCCAGTTTGTAACTTCTGATGGAATAGCATTAGCAACGCATATTGACTTATTATTTTCCATTGCACCAGTAGGATTAACGGTTGTTGCTATTTTACTTGCTGCAAGTTTCTACAAAAACCAGAATAATAAACCAGAAAAAGCTGCATTGGCCTTTGGAGGATTTTATACTGCTGCACATAAAAAGTTTTATGTAGATGAGGTTTACTTATTTATGACTAAAAAAATAATTTTCCCCCTAATTGGCCAACCAATTGCTTGGGCAGATAAAAATATTGTGGATGGATTTATGTTAGGTTTAGCAAATACCACTGCAAAAATTTCGGCTTCCATAAAAGCATTACAATCAGGAAAAGTGCAAAACTATGCGCTCTTTTTCTTCGGAGGGGTTTTGGCATTATCTATATTATTCATCTATATCTGGAAATAAATTTTTTATATGAATTTATCATTACTAATCCTTCTGCCACTTGTTACAGCATTGGCAATTTTGTTCAGCAAAGGATTAAAACAAATTAGGGTTATAGGACTAGCTGGTTCAATTGCTCAATTAGGATTGGCTAGCTGGTTGTTAAAACTATATATGAACGAACGTGCTAACGGTAACCTGTCGGCCTATTTATTCGAATCCAATTATAGCTGGTTTAAAGCATTACATATTAATTATCACATAGGTATAGACGGGATTTCACTAGCTATGATCCTATTAACCTCATTGATTGTTGTAGCCGGTATTTTAGTTTCTTGGACAATGGAACAGCTTAGTAAAGAATATTTTTTCTTATTAATACTATTAAGCTTAGGCGCTTACGGATTCTTTATTTCCTTAGACCTTTTCACTTTGTTCTTCTTCTTAGAAATTGCAGTAAT
>CAJATB010000207.1 GCA_903944755.1 uncultured Bacteroidota bacterium | reverse complement strand
TCTGAAAAATTCAAAGGAAAAGGAATAGCTACACAACTATTTTTATTAATAGAAGAACTAAGTTTAAAAAATGAAGTATTTAGCATAAAAGTTGATACTAATTTTGACAATACCCCTATGTTAAGAATACTTGAAAAATTAAATTATACCTATTGTGGTGAAATTTTTTATAAAGGTGCCCCTAGATTAGCTTATGAAAAACTATTAAGTTTTAAAGAATGATACAACAAAGGATACACAAATTAACGGGATGGCCGACTGCGTCGGCATCCCAAACAGTTCGCCTTCCCCAAAGCCTTTCAAACCAAATGTGGAGGGATTTGAGGGAATTCTATAGTTTGGTTGGAGTTTTTGAAAAGTTCCTTAAAATCAAAAAAGCAGGCTATTAATGCCTGCTTTTTTGATTTTATATTATTCTCTAGAATAACACAGTAGCTATGAATATTTTTTTCATGCTTATTTATTATTGTTTGCAAAGCTTACTGATACTCCTAACTGGAACCAACGACCTGGCATAGGATAACCGGGACGGTAAGCATAAGTTTTATTCAGCAAATTTTCTATTGCAGTAAAGATTTCTCCTTGATGCCCAAGGAAAGGAAGTTTATAAGACAGTCTTGTATTAATAATAGTAAACCCATCTACACGTTCAGTATTTACATCACCTGCGGCACGGGCACGGTTTAGCGACCACACAGATGATTGGTATTGCCCATCTACAACAATTCCTAACCGACCTATTGTTCCATTAATACCGGCTGTAACTGCGGTTTTGGGAGTATAAGGGAGATTGTCAATGCTTGGGTCAAGCAATGTTAATCCTGCAAATGCATGCCATTGTTTAGCCAGTGTTTGCCTCACACTAATTTCTAGCCCCTGCATACGATAACTTCCCAGGTTAATAAATTGAGGCGGCGGTGGTACATTTGGAGGAAACCCAAATACATAACGGTTTTTAACTTTATCCTGAAATACACTAACGTCTAATTGCGTAACAGCAGTTGGTATCCATTTAAAACCTAATTCAATGTGATTAAGTTCTTCTGCTTTTAAATGCTCCCACGAATTTCCCAATGGTGCTATAAGAGATGATAGAAGTGGCGTTTCTAATCCCGGATAATTTATCCCTTTTGACAGGTTTCCAAACAGGACGAATTTTTCCGATTCAAGGCTTAAGCCTGCATGAGGAGCAATTGATGAATTGAATTTATTATGACTATATAAACGTATTCCTACTGAAGGTCTCAGGCTCCATTGATTGTTTAATGAAAACTTATGACTTAATGCCGCAAACGGAGATAGCAGGTTAAAACCGGGTGCATCATATTTTGTTTGTGGTGCAGGGGATATACGGTTAAAATCTGCAGAGCCACCTACGTGGTCATAATCTGCACCAAATTCAAGAATACCTTTTTTCCACGGCATGAAATGCTCTTTCCATCGAATACCACTCATATTAAAATGGGAGATTGTATTGCCATCCGGGGCTGGCTGGTCAAGCCATGAACCTGTTCCTTTATTGGCAAACAACCTTAATTCGCCTGAAATATTTTTATAGTGATGCAGTAAGCTTGCTGATAGCATACCAGCCTCGGTATTGTACTCTGGAGCGGTTGCAGGTAATGTAATACGTTTGTCGCCGGGGTCGCTTGCCTTATTGGTTACATAAATAAACCTGATTTCTGTTCTCCAATTGGCATTCAATTCAAGTCCAAGGTTTGCCATAATATTCTTTAATTCTCCTCTTGCATTTGA
>CAJATB010000206.1 GCA_903944755.1 uncultured Bacteroidota bacterium | reverse complement strand
TCAGTGCTTCCTATTTTTGCCGATAACTTTTTTGATGACTATCCCATGGATGCCTTAAAAAAATCATCCAAGCAACTATTCGAAGAAGCCGGGAAAATTATTAAAGTAAATACACTTGTTGCAGAAAATCAATTGAGGGGTTATTCTATAATACAATGTGAGCGAAAAAATCTAAAACTAGCGTTTACGCTAACGCCAGAAAACCCCGCGTTAGTTCAGGAGTATCAATTAACAATTCAGTAGGCAGCTACCCGAGGGTAAGCTTGCTGGCTATATGAGTAAGTTGTACAATTAATAAAGTAATTATTACATTTAATGTATTTAGAAATCTCTTCTATTTTCTGGATTAGGTTTTCTTTTTCTTGATTCTATATTACCCTTCCTTTTTCCCATTGCTGCTTTTCGCTTTCCCATTTCCCCTTTCATTCTATTGAGAAACTCTCTATCAATTTTTAAGGCTTGATTGATGCGGTCGTCTGTTTTTAATATGGGCTTCAAAGAAATTTTAAGCTTCTTTTTTGCATTTAGCATAGCCTCTTGTAATGCTATTTCATCTCCAATTTTTGTTTTTACGATTTCTTGTACTTCCCTTCTATTTGCTTCATATACAGGCCAAAAAGCTTCGGCTTCTTCTTTAGATAGTTGTAATTTTTTTGTCACAAACTGCACTTTATACATTTCCATTTTTTGCTGCTGCTCCTTAGCTAATTTCCAGTTAACCCCCTTTTGTGGTGGCGTTGGTGGCCCTTGCTTAGGTTGTTGTGCTGTTGCTTGAAATAGTCCGAAAACTAGAAGTAGTAGGGTGATAATTTTTTTCATTTTTTTTATTTGTTTGTTAATTAGTATCGTTATTAAATGGTATATAATTTAATTCTAAATCAGTACTTGCTTTATCAATTTCGCTTTGCCAGTCAACCTCTACAAAAACCTCATTCGATTCAATATATTTTTGTATTTCTTCATTTGGAATCTCTTCAATAGCAACTATCACTATTTCGTTTTTATTTTGCAATATTTTATCGGAAAAGAGATAGCCAGTTGCTGTGATTAATAATACTGCCGCCGCAATTGCAATTTTCCTAAAAGCAGCAAAGTGAATAATTTTTGTTTTATTTTTTTCCGAACGAATTTTTTCCAATACTGCAGTAGGAAATTCATCGAAATAATTAGGAGGCACTTGTTGGAGTTTAGCATCCATGCTGCTTAGTGCTTCTTTGCTAACCAAAGCTTCCATTATAGCCTTGTCGCTAATTAATTCAATATTTATATCTTCTTGTTCCATAACACTTGTTTGACTATTAATTATTAGTTTGGTTTAAACGGACTTAATAAAACTTTCAATTTTTTTTACGGCTTGGTGAAAATTTGCCTTTGCACCACCTACCGTTGTTTCCATTATCTCCCCAATTTTTTCGTAGCTGTAGGCTTCAAAATATCGAAGCATGAATACAATTCTTTGTTTTTCAGGCAGTTGCAACACGGCCCTTTCTAATAGGATAGTAATTTGGCTAGTCTTTGGCTGGTCTGACGCTGCCAAATCACTTTCCCAATCATTATTATTACCTATGATTTTAGCATTCAGGCGTTTGTTTTTTTGAATAAAATTCAGCGTTTCATTATAGGCGATTCTAAATACCCAAGTTCCAAATTCGCTTTCCATCTTAAAACTGTCCAATTTATGCCAAACCTTAATCCATAACTGTTGCGCAATATCATCGGCATCGGCATGGTCAATCCCCATGCGCTTGATTTGATAATATACCCTTTTCTGGTACTTTTTTAAAAGTGCAGTAAAAGGGGCTTCCTTGTTTTCGGATTGCTGAAATTGTATGATTAATTCTTGATCGCCTTGCATATATATAAATTTAGACAATCTAAGTACATAATAGTTTAATACCTTTAAAGTATATGTAATTAGTATATTATGAAAAAAAGTATTTTAAGTTTATGCTCTTTTACCATCCTGTTAGGATTAAATGTTAAAGCACAAATTAAGCCTATAAGCATCAATAAAGTCGAAACAGAGCGCATTGAGAAGTACTTGTCGTCGGACGAATTAGAAGGGAGAAAAACATTTAGCAAGGGCATAGAAAAGGCTGCGGTTTTTATAGCGAACGAATTTGAGCAAGCTGGGATTGCTAAATTTACTGGAAACCCTACTTACCTGCAAACCTTTAGTTTAATTAAACCAAAGTTTGTTTCATTAAGCTGTAAAATGGAAGGAGCCGAAATTGATCCTAAAAAGGTGGTTGTAATTACTATTGCACCTAATTTAATGGTTACCGAAAAAAGTGGGTATGAAATAGTTAAAGTAAATAAAGAAGACAACTTTATGTCAACGGCGTATGGTTTTATAAATGCCGGTAAAAATTTAATCGTATTAGTTGATGAAATTTTTGCACCCAATTTCTTAAGGCTGGCACAATTCAAGAATAACTTAGCGGAGCAACAAAAAAATATAATATTTATTTTAAATAATACTGCCCCTGTCAATTATACTATTGAAGCTACGCACCAAATTGAATCACAATCTTTATCAAATGTGGTAGGCATGATTCCTGGAAAATCTTTACCAAACGAATTTGTAATTTTCTCTGGTCATTATGACCACCTTGGAATTAATGGGAAGAAGGCGGTAGATGGTGATTCTATATACAACGGTGCCAATGACGATGCGGCTGGTACTACAGCTATGATTATGTTGTCGAAGTATTTTTCACAATTAAATAGTAATGAACGCACTTTATTGTTTGTTGCTTTTACTGCGGAAGAGAGTGGTGGTTTTGGTGCTAAATATTTTTCAAAACAATTAGACCCCATAATGGTTAAGGCGATGTTTAATTTAGAAATGATTGGTACAGAAAGTAAGTGGGGAAAGAACAGTGCTTATATCACTGGATACGATAAAACAGATATGGGTGCAATTTTACAAAGAAATTTAGTAGGTACAGCTTTTCAATTTTATCCTGACCCTTATCTTGACCAGAACTTATTTTATAGGTCTGATAATGCAACACTTGCTAGGCTGGGTGTTCCGGCCCATACTATCTCAACTTCTAAAATGGATAATGAGCCTAATTACCATAAGGTAAGCGACCATTTTGAGACATTAGATATGGACAATATGAATGAAATTATAAAGGCAATAGCATTAAGCGCGCAAACCATTATTTCAGGAAAGGATACCCCATCCAGAGTGAATACTGCACAGTTAAAGTAGCGCTGCTTTAAAATGTAAATACTTTACTCGCTAATTAGTTAGCATTTAATATTGCTGTAAATTCTTGAGGTTGGTTGGTGGTTATTAATGTAACACCTTGTGCTTGTAGCATTTTTAAGTCTTCAGCCTTGTTGACAGTCCAACTTCCTAGTTTTAAACCAGCCTGTTTAGCCCTACTTGCAATAGTGGGGTCGTTTTCGTAATTTTTAAAATGGTAGTTAATGCCACTAAAACCAGCCTCCTTAATTTCCGAAATGGTTTTATCCCCTTCAAGATAAAGGACTTTGGCTTTTGCATTCAACGCTTTAATCCATTGTAAAATTTCAAATCTGAAACTAATATATACTACACGCTTCTCGATACCCATTTTTTTTACTAAAGCCACCACCTTACTTGTTAGTGCTTCGTCCAATGAAGGATTTGTTATAGATTCTTTTATTTCACAAATTAAAAGTGTTTTATGTTGTTGTTTAGTACCTTTTTCCAAATAAGATGCAAGCGTAGGAAGGTCTTCCCCATTTGACAATTTTTTTGTATTTAATTCCGCGTAGGTTTTTAATTCAATCGTGTCTCCAAAATACACCGGGTCATGGTTTACAACCAAAATGCCGTCTTTAGTGGTGCGTACATCAAATTCACTTCCGTAGCATTTTAATTCAATTGCCTTTTCCAGGGCAGCGATTGAATTCTCCGGCAAATTAAATTCTTTCCACGCACCACGGTGCGCAATAATTTGGGTATTGGATTGTGCATTTAATTTATTCATACTTATTAATAATAAGGCCGCAACTACTAATTTTTTCATTTAATCTTTTTTAAATAATACTTTCGAATTCACCTTTATCTATATTTTTTTTAACTTTATTTGCTTCAAAAATTTTCCCATTCATGGCAATATAAACTCCTTTTGGCAATACCTGAACAAAAGCAAGTCCACTACCTAAATTAAATAATCCATCCGAACTACCAAATTTATAGGGAATCATAGCACCAGTAAGTACTATTGTTTTATCAGGACAATGTTTAGCCAAGTAAGAAGCGGTAATTGTCATTGTATCTGTGCCATGGGTAATTAAAATTTTTTGCTCTTGGCTATTTGTGCAAGCTTGTGCTATTAACTCCCTGTCTGTTTCTTCAAAATCTAAACTATCTTTCATCATTAAGGTATCTATTGATAGTTCAAGCTTACTTCTACCTAAATCTAGCATCTCATATAAATGCGTTTCTTTAAAATATAAGCTACCATTTAGTTCATTATATTCTTTATCAAAAGTGCCACCTGTAACAAATACTCTTATTTTATGTTCCATATATATTTTAATTTTTTATTGGGTCAGCCCACATATCAATTCTGTCTAACTCTTGATTATCAGAAATAGTCATTTTTTGAAGCCTACTAAATCCAACTTTTTTTACTCCAACAAGGCTAGATATTCTATTTGTTAAATCAACTCCAACAATAGTAAGTGCTTTTTTTAGATAGGTCTCATTAGGGTCTCCAAATTGATAATAGGGCAATGTTGTATCCATTACCACATATTGAGGAGTAAAGCCTTCCACAGTCCCATAATCCGATTGTCCTGCCGAGTTTAGAATTTTAAAAGTAATGGGCTGAAGTCCATATGGGTATCTTTTTTTGCTATCTATTAAAGTATTTGAACCTACATTTTTACCATAAGTATTTTCTCCAATCAAGATTACTTCCATGTATGGCTTAAGGTTGTTAATAATTAGTTCACTTGCTGAAGCAGTATTATTTGATGTTAAAACAAAAACTCTTTCAAGCTTATTCCCAATATTATCTGCCTGACCTTCAAATAATGTAACAGAATCTGTTTTGTAATCAGCAGGAATTGTTTTATTAAAAACTTTCTTATTCATAATTTTTCCAACATTTGATGGATTGACGATTAAGTTTGTCAACAAATCTGAAGAACTTACATACCCACCACCATTATATCTTAAGTCAATAACTAGTTCGTTAATTCCAGCAATTTTAAAACGACTAAACACCGCTCTTAGTTCATTATCAAAATCTTTTAAAAATTGTAGGTAAGCAAAATAGCCTATTTTTTTACTACCATAATCCAATATGGTTTCATTTAAAATTGGTTTAACCTGTACAGTTCGCTTAGTAATTTTTTTATTCAGGCTAACAGGTAAAGGTTCAAAAGTACTTCCGTTAAGTTTCCCCATTCCTAATATTAATTCTTGGTCATTAAGAATTGTTGCATAATTAGTACTTGTGATTGCTGAGCCATTCACACTCATGATAATGTCACCTCTTTTTAAGCCTGCAGTATCTGCAGGGCTATCTTTAAAAACACATGCAATAACAAAAACATTTCTATCGGCAATAGCAGTATTTGTAAACATATTTACTTTTATACCAAGCATTGTGTTTATGCCATTCAACTTGTTTATTAAATTTACCGAATTTGCATCAATCCATGAAAATCGGTCCACATTTTTATATTTATATAAAACTGTATAAAAATAGTCCATTGGTGCAAGGCTCAAATTGGTTACATCCTTGGAGGGCATGCTGTCGGACCATAAATAATATTCACTCATGGTTTTATATATCCAGGTATTGACTTCCTCGTTACTTGCAGTAGCGCCTATTAAACTACTATCAGCAAAAACTATCTCTTTGCTGCAGGCGGAAAAAAATAAGGTAATCAGTAATAAAAGGGTGAGTAAACGACTTTTTGAATAGTTATTAATCATATATAAAAGTAAACAATTACTTTTTATCTTTAAGTACTACTTAATAGTTTTAAATGTCTACTAAAATTATAGACAAAAAGTTTTATATTTGTATTCAAATTGAATTACTAATTCTTACTTTATGAAAAATGTGTATTTACTTATTATAGGCTGTTCTATTTATATTTTTGGCATGACGCAATCTACTGACACTTACACCAAATCAATAAATAGCTGGCATGAAATGCGTATTGAATACTTGAAAAAGCCAGATGGCTGGTTGAATTTGGAAGGCTTGTATTGGCTACAAAAAGGGAAAAATACTTTTGGACAAGCGCAAGAAAATGATTGTAGGTACATTAATCCTGAACCAGCTGATGTGTATTTTCCAGACTATTTAGGTGATTTTATATTTGAAGGGGATAGTGTAGTGTGGGCTAGTGGTAATAAATATCCGGTTACCATAAACAAGCAACTAATTGCTGCAGGCGAAAAGGCCTTAGTTTTTAAAAAAAATGGGAACAGTCCTATTATGGAATGGCGCCACTTTTCATGGACTATTATTAAAAGAGAAGAAAAAGTGGGCGTACGCTTCCGAAACCTAAAGTCTTCAAACCTATTACTATTTAAAGGGATTGAACGTTTTGCCATTGATTCCAACTGGCGTGTAAAAGCAAAACTAATACCTCCCACCCAAAATTTTCTTATGATTACCAATGTACTAGGCCAAACCACCCCTTCTAAAAATGCCGGGAAATTAGAATTTACGCTTCAGGGACAAGCATTTTCATTGGATGTAATTGACGAGGGAGGGGCAACACTTTTTATCACTTTTGCAGATGAAACAGCAGGTAAAACAACTTACGGCGCAGGGCGCTTTATTGATATTGTAAAGCCTGATAGTGAAGGGAATACTGTTATTGATTTTAATATAGCTTATAATCCTCCTTGTGCATTTACTGAATTTGCAACCTGTCCGCTTCCTCCAGTTCAAAATCGTTTGCCCATTGCAATTACTGCCGGAGAAAAAAATTACGGACATCACTAATCGGTCCTTAACTTTGGCCCAAGATGTTCAATAAAGTACCCAATTCAAATTTACCCATTGCTGTAATAGGCTTAGGTTATGTTGGCTTGCCATTGGCGGTAGCTTTGGCAACAAAATACCAGGTTATTGGATTTGATATTAACGAACAACGTGTAGGGGATTTAATAAAAGGTATCGACCACACCTTACAATGTAGTTCAGCCGAAGTATTAACAAACAATACGCTATCATTCAGTACTAATAAAAATGACATTAGTCATTGTGGCATTTACATAATTACGGTTCCAACACCAGTTGATGCGCATAAACTCCCAGACTTAAGCTTTTTATTAAGCGCAAGTGAAATGGTTGGAAGCCTACTGAAACAAGGGGATATGGTGATTTATGAAAGCACCGTTTATCCTGGATGCACAGAAGAAGACTGTGCCCCCCTATTAGAAAAAGCAAGCGGCTTAAAATTTAATAAAGATTTTTATTGTGGCTATTCTCCCGAGCGCATAAACCCTGGCGACAAAATAAATACACTTACTAAAATTAAAAAAGTAACATCGGGTTCAACGCCTGAAGTAGCAACGCTAGTAGATAATTTATATGCAAGTATAATTACCGCTGGCACTTTTAAAGCTTCAAGTATAAAAGTGGCTGAAGCGGCCAAGTCCATTGAAAATGCACAAAGGGATATAAATATTTCTTTCGTTAATGAATTGGCTTTAATTTTTGACAAGATGGGCATTGATACTCATGAAGTATTGGAAGCGGCATCCACAAAATGGAATTTTTTACCCTTCAAGCCTGGTTTAGTGGGAGGACATTGTATTGGAGTGGATCCCTATTATTTAGCGCATAAGGCAATAAGCTTGGGCTATAATCCGCAAGTAATTTTATCGGGAAGAAATGTAAATGATAAAATGAGCAATTTTGTCACCGATAAAATAATTCAATTGTTAACTAAAAATAACATTGAGATAAAGGGTGCAAGTGTTTTACTATTGGGTGTTACTTTTAAAGAGCACTGCCCTGATATAAGAAATTCAAAAGTATTTGATATTTACCAACAGCTTACGGAAAAAGGATTGCAGGTTGATGCATTTGACCCTTTTGCAAATGCCGAAGCTGTTTTTGCAAAGTATCAAATAAAACTAGTTACTAATTTAGAGAAGTATGACGCTATAGTATTAACGGTTGCGCATGATTTTTTCAAGTCATTAAATTATGCATCGTTAAAATTATCCGACAACAGTATTATATATGACACCAAAGCGTTTTTAGACAAAAAAATAGTTACAGCAAGGCTGTAACTATTTTAACGGAAAGCAAGTTTGCTTTGTTTGTTATTTAAATCCTATTGTACAGGATGGTAAACGCGTTCAGCATTTTTTAAAACCTCTGTTTTATCTAAAGTCATTTTTTTAACTTGCTGTGCTTGGTACATTGCTCGCTGGTCGTTATAATGTTTGTCTCCTTTATTATAACTAGCCCCAAAAGTATTTACCGTTTCAATAAAAGGTAAGCCACCATTTTTAGGAAATTTAACAAAACTTATATACGCATCCCCACTATTCATTTTTCTCTTGTCTTTTCCATATGGCTCCGACATCACTGCTGCTAAAACGTCAGGCATGCCACCCTGTGCCCAATTTTCGTCGCCACGCACTAAGCGTTGAACATCTCCTAAAGTTAAATTAGTGGTACCATAATTGTTTTGTAAGAAGTCGTATATAATTTGGTACACTTTTACCGCTTCTTCCAAAGTAAGTTTGTCATTTTTTCTTCCTTCCATAACTATCCCTACATTATAGTAGGCTAAATTATAAATTAAGGCACCCTTACTTTCTGCAATTGCATTGTGGTCCCATTGTTTTAATTCAGTAATAATAGAAGCCAACTGCGGGTGCTTACTTTGGTCCACTAAAAATAAGGAATCAGCATTAAAGCCATATGGGTATAAAATAGGACTAGGCAGCCTACGATCAAACTTGATACGTTTTAAATCATCGTAGGAAATTTTATTTAAGGAATCAATTAAGTCCTTAGCACGCCTGCTTCTGTTATCATGATAAGTTTCATAACCATCATTTACATCAAAGTTTTTAGGATTTAAGTTTTCACTTTCGTCCGTGGCTAAGAATGGCGAATGATTGGCATTGAATAAATAACCACTTTTAGGATTTAAGTGTTGTGGTAAGGCGCTTAGTGGCTTGAATTTTGTCCATAAGGTAGCCATTGTATTACCGGGTACAGTACTATTCCAATGATAACTTGTATCGGCGTTTCGATAAGGCATTTTGCCATTCGATATGTAAAATATAGTATCGTTTTTATCAGCATACATAATATTAAACATCGGTAAATGGTTTTGTTCCAATGCCGTTTTAAATTCAGTAAAATTAGTTGACTTGTTCATTGCATACCATTGTTGCAAAGCACCTACGTCCATTAAAGCCGGCAAGCGCATTGAAAAATATTCCCCAGCTGGTGTTACTACCGTTGGACCGTAAATTGAAGTATACACCGTTTTATAAATTGGAATGGGAATGCCCTTAATATTTATTTTAATTCTTCTTTTTTCTAATTTCAACCAATTGCCATCTACTTTATATTGTTTTGGATGTGCTTTATTTGTTTCAAGTTGGTATACATCTATTTTGTCTTGAAAATTAACAGTATGTGCCCAAGCTAAATTAGGGGTCGCTCCGTGAAAAATTAAAGGGGCACCGGGAAATAAACCTCCTAAAATATTCCAACCTTCTTCACTTTGTAAATGAGCTTCATAAAATGCCGTTGGTCCTTCAATAGGTTGATGCGCATTAATGGCTAACATGGTTTCTCCCGAGGCCGACTTGTTGGCACTAATGGCAAAGGCATTACTACCTTCTCCAGTGAAGCCTTGTAGTTTAGGAATGGTACCGTTTAATATTTTCGGTAAAGCTTTATCAACGCCGCAAAAAATTGCCACCGAAAAGGCAGTAGAAGCTAAATAATCTTCAATGCTAATTGGGAATACATGTTTGTTAAGCACTTTATCGGGATGCGCTTTTGCGTAGGCCTCAAGCCCTAATAGGTAGCCCTTGATGAGTTGAATTAGTTTTGGATCAAATTGGTCCATTTGAGCTACTACCGTAGCTTTTGTATTTAATAGTCCAAAAACGAAATCGATGGGTGCTCCTTTCTTGCCTAAATAAGTAGCAATTTTACCTTTACCAGTAAGTATTAAAGTTTGCATAGTGGTAAAATCGTCTTCGGCATGTGCCCAAGCAAGGCCATAAGCTACTTCAGGGTCGGTTGGCGCAAAAATGTGGGGTACTCCATAACTATCTCTTGCGATATTAATTTCAGCAGTTCTAATAAGGGGAGGATTTGTGTATTGGCTATAAGCGAATTGAATAAAAAGCGAGCAAATACAAACAAGTAATAATCTCATAATAAAAACAGTTAAAGGGAATTGTAAAATTGAAAGGTGTAATTTATAGTTTATCTATAAATTTGCACTAATTAATACACGAACAACATAATAACATGATAGAATCAAAAAGGTTTGGATCAAAGAAGGCACTCATTGATATTGATGAAACTATTTGTTTTTATAGTGAAAAAAGGGTGTATGAATTAGCGGAGCCTAATTTTGATAATATTGCCAAGATTAATAAGTTGTATGACGAAGGCTGGCATATCACGTATTGGACAGGTCGTGGGGAAAGTTCTAAGCGCGATTTAAGAGCGCTTACCTTAGAGCAGCTGAATAAATGGGGATGTAGGTTTAATGACCTAATTACAGGTTATTGCCCTAATGGTGGCCCCACTAAACCCAATTTTGATTTAGTAATTGATGATAAAGCCAAAAGAATAGAAGAATTATAAAGGCCTTATCCATATGTTTTTGAAACTTACCGCCTCGCCACCATCAAAACCATGATCCTGTAAACGTAGCGGCATTTTACTTGCATGTGCGCGGTACTTTGGTAATCCTATCCATTCTACTGGGCCATAAATAGTAATATTGTTTAGTACTAAAACGCCATTTAAAAACGCAGTGATTCTTCCAGGAGAAGCAACATCGCCATTACCGCTAAATACAGGAGCGGTAAAAATGATATCATAAGTTTGCCATTCGCCAGGCTTCCGCCCTGCAGCTACTAAGGGACTATGCTGTTTATAGTAACTACCCACTTGTCCATTTGCATAAGTTGGGTTATTGTAATTGTCTAAAATTTGCACTTCATAATTATTCATAAACCAAATACCGCTATTGCCTCTTGTTTGATTGCTGCCTTTTATAATAGCGGGTTCTCTAAATTCAAGGTGTAGTTGACAATCTCCAAAACTTTCTTTTGTTTGAATGTCACCAGAACCCTTCACTACCGTCATGGCACCGTCTGCATCAATTTTCCAGCCAGCAGCACCACCGCCTTGTTTTTGAAATGCGTTCATGTCTTTACCATTGTACAAAACAATTGCATCTGAAGGCGCTTCTGAAGCAGTTGCACCAGGCGTGACCACCTTAGGCATTGGCGACCAAATTTCTGTTTTTGCCGCTTCAAATTCTAAGCTATCTCGTTGACTTTTAAATTTCGACTGAGCACTTGTGGTTAAAACGAAAGCGAAAATAGATAAAGTACAAATAGTGATATTTTTCATTTGGTAGCTTGTTTATATTTAGCAATTTAATTTAATTCAACCAAGAATGCGAGAATATATTTTAAATAAAAGCAATCATTAGGCAAGAAT
>CAJATB010000205.1 GCA_903944755.1 uncultured Bacteroidota bacterium | reverse complement strand
TATATTCGTTCTACAAACATCATATATGTTTCTTTTTAATGTATTAAAATAATAAATATGAAAAACCCCAACTTGCAAAAATTTGCACCTTTTCTTCTTTTAGTTATTGTTTCAATTATTGCCTTATTTGTGCCCCAGCTTCCCAATTTTCAAGGGGATGCAACCACTTACAACCCTGCTGATATTGCCTGGGTATTAGTAGCTACCGCACTTGTGTTTATCATGACTCCCGGATTAGCATTTTTTTACGGAGGAATGGTACATCGTAAGAACATAATTTCAACTATGATTAAAAGTATAGTATCCGCAGGTTTAGTAACTGTAATTTGGGTCAGCTTTGGTTATAGCTTAAGTTTTGGGGAATCAGTTAATGGCATTATTGGAAACCCAATGACCCATTTGTTTTTTAAAGGCGTGGCAAGTGGTGCTCCTGCCCTACAAGGTGGCGCTCCTTTAACAATACCCCTTTTATTATTTGCAATGTTTCAATTGATGTTTGCAATCATTACACCTGGTTTAGTTGTGGGCGCAGTTGCAGAACGCATCAAATTCACCTCTTATATTTTATTTATTATTTTATTTATAGTTTTTGTATACGCCCCATTGGCTCATTGGTCTTGGCACCCACAAGGCTTTTTATTTAAAATGGGCGCCTTAGACTTTGCTGGTGGTACAGTGGTTCATATAAGTGCAGGCTGTGCTGCTTTGGCTGGAGCTATCGTTTTAAAATCAAGAAGGTCAAAAATTGAACAACAGGAAATACCTCCTGCTAACATACCTTATGTATTAATAGGCACTGGCTTATTATGGTTTGGTTGGTTTGGCTTTAATGCTGGTTCAGCATTAGGAGCAAATAGTTTAGCAGTAAGTGCATTTGCGACTACAAATACAGCAGCAGCTGCAGCAGGTTTGGCATGGATGTTTTTTGATGTAATGAGAGGGAAAAAACCTTCCGTTTTAGGATTTTGTATTGGGGCAGTAGTTGGCTTAGTGGCAATCACTCCTGCTGCTGGTTTTGTCGGAATTCCACAAAGCATATTTATTGGAGTTATAGCAGCAGTTATATCAAATGGTTTAAGCCACGCTTTAAAATTATCTAGAGTTGATGATACTTTGGATGTATTCCCTTGTCATGGCATTGGAGGAATGGTTGGTATGTTAATGACAGGCATATTTGCATCTAAATCAGTAAATGCTGCAGGAGCAGATGGCTTATTTTACGGTAATGCAAGCTTCTTCTTAATACAATTAAAAGCAATGATTATTGTGGTGCTTTACAGCTTCACTGTTTCTTTCTTAATATTCAAACTAATTGCTTTTATATTACCATTGAGAGTGTCTGAAGAGGAAGAAGAATTAGGATTAGATGCTACTCAACATGATGAAAAATATGGAAGAAATCCAATGAAAGTATAATGGCCAACAAATAAAAGAAACGGGTACAGCTTATGATAAAGCTTCTGTAAAAGCATACCGGCTGTACCCATTTATTGAATTAAATCAAATCAACTACAATGGTAAAAAAAATATCGTTAACGGCAATGTTATTATCAATAATATACACTGGATTTACGCAAAATGATTCAACAAAAGCGAATAAAACATTTATAATTTCAGGGTATATTGATGGTTACTACAGATATGACTTTGCAAACGCAAAAGAGCAAACGAATAATTATACAAGTTTTACAAATACACAAAATAAATTTGCATTGGGAATGGCATCCCTAAAATTAGAAAAAACATTAAATAAGCTTACAAGTACCATTGATGTGGGATTTGGAAAACGTGCTGAAGAGTTTTCATACAATGACCGAGGTTTTATGACACTTATAAAACAAGCCTATTTATCATACAGCATTACTGAAAGATTAAAAATAACAGCTGGCAAGTGGGGAACCCATGTTGGATATGAATTATTAGACGCTCCATTAAACAGAAACTACTCAATGTCCTACGGGTTTTCTTATGGCCCCTTCTTTCATACTGGAGTAAAAGCAGAATATGCCCTAACTGGAAAATCTAGCATCATGCTTGGAATAGCAAACCCAACAGATTTTGTTACTGCTGAATCAAGTTCAAAAGTGGTCCTAGCACAATTTAGTACCAAACTATTTGACGACAAAACTTCCGTTTATGTTAATTATTTAGGTGGCAATACTGGAGGAGATAATAATTTTAGCCAATTTGATTTAGTACTGACTAACGCAATTTCTAGTAAATGGGCAATAAATTATGATGGTACAATATATTCGGCAAAAAATAGCGATACCAAAGGTTCATGGACAAGTAATGCCTTTTACGTGAATTATGACCCCAAAAATTTCCTTGGGTTTACCTACAGAACTGAATTTTTTAATGACAATAAAGCTTTAAGCGCAGGGGCATTTGGCACTTCTGTTAATTCCAATACCTTATCAATGAATTACAAAATTAAAAAAATAACATTTATTCCTGAAATTAGAATGGAGAAAGCAAGGGATAAAATATATTATTCAAATGATGGGAATGCTGTTGACCAAAGTGTAAGCATTAACATAGCAGCAATTTACAAGTTTTAATTAGGTTTTAAATGGTTTTAAGCAAGCAATCACCCCTCCTGAATTTCTATTCGGGAGGTTTTTTTTGGTATATTAGCGTAGATTATGAAAAAGATTACTCCACCCCTTAAGGTATTATTTAGCATTTACGCGTTCATTATTTTCTCTATACTTACTATACTTTCAGCAATATGTTTATTACTTGTTTTGCCATTTGGTAAAGAAAAATTGGGAAATAGGATTTATAAAATTTGTCGCTACTGGGGTAAGCTTTTTTATTTTTTTGCAGCAATACGTCATAAAGAAATTTACGAATCGTATCACCACTTTAACAAACCACATATTTTTGTTGCTAACCATAATTCTTATATGGATATACCTCCTATTGTTCAATTAAAGCATCAGCCAATTAGAGCATTAGGGAAATTCGAATCTTCAAAAATACCCATATTCGGATGGTTATATAAAGCTGCTGTAATAATGGTTGACAGAAGTAGTCCAACCAAAAGGGCACAAAGTTTAAGAAATTTAAAGAATGCGTTGCATGAAGGTATATCTATTTTTATTTTCCCCGAAGGCACTTTTAGTATGACAAATAAAAAGCCCTTAAAACCCTTTTATAATGGCGCATTTAAACTTGCGATAGAAATGAATATTCCCATACAACCTGTACTGATGATTGATGCAGTAGATAGAATGCATTTTGACAACGTATTTACATTGTCACCTGGAATCAATAGGGTGGTTTACCTGCCAACCATAGAGGCGACAGGGTATACAATTGACCAAATTGAATTACTAAAAGACCATGTGTATAATATGATGGACGAAGGTTTAAGAAGATATAGGAAGTATCCAAAATCATAGTGTATTTTTGTAAACTACCACTATGTACGCAGAAATTATTATACCATTAGCACTACCTAAAAACTACACTTGGTCCATTCCCGAGGCTATGCAAGCTGAAATTATGGAAGGGATGAGAGTAGAAGTAATGTTAGGTGCTAATAAGCGTTACGCAGGCATCGTTAAAAAAATTACACTAGCACAACCAGCAGGCTTTACGCCTAAACCAATACTTGCTCTTTTAGACGAAGAACCAATTGTGTATCCTTCGCAATTAGCATTGTGGGAGTGGATGGCATCTTACTATATGTGTACCGAAGGTGAAGTAATGCAAGCTGCAATTCCTAGTCATTTAAAAATTACAAGTGAAAGTGTTTTTCTGCTAAATGAGGATTATGTAAAGGATAGCGCACAGTTATCAGATGCTGAGTATATTATTACAGAAGCACTTGAGATAAAAAAAGAATTAAGCTTAATTGAGGTTCAAAAGTTATTAGATAAAAAATCGGTCTACCCTATTGTTAATAAATTAATTCAAAAAGGCATTTGCTTTGTACAGGAAAATTTAAAAGACAAATATAAAGTTAAGGAAGAAATATATATTCTTTTACACCCCGATTATAAAAATGAAATAGCACTCGAAAACCTTTTAAATGAATGGACCAGAGCTCCCAAGCAACTTTCATTATTATTAGCTTTTTTATATTTCGAAAAGCAAGAAGGGGTAGTAAAACAAAAGTCAATCCTAGAAAAGGCCGATGCATCACATGCACAACTAAAAGCACTTATTGATAAAGGTATTTTAATAGCCGAAAAACGAAAAGTAAATAGGCTTGACGAAACACTACATACAGGAAACGCTCAATTACATCAATTGTCTGAAGGCCAACAAACAGCGTTAACATCTATCCAAACACAATTGGAGCAACATTCGGTATGTTTACTGCATGGTATTACAGGAAGTGGAAAGACACAAATATTTGTAGCACTCATTAACGAAATAATGAAGCAGCACAAGCAAACCTTGTATATGCTTCCTGAAATAGCACTAACGGCTCAAATGGTGCGACGCTTAAAATTGTATTTTGGCAGTAGTATAGCCATTTATCATTCTAAATTCAATCCAAACGAAAGGGTTGAAATTTGGAATAAAGTAAAATCAGGAGAAATAAAAATTGTACTAGGTGCCAGGTCAGCTTTATTCTTACCCTATAAAAATTTAGAGCTAATTATTATTGACGAGGAACATGACGCTTCTTATAAACAACAGGACCCTGCACCCCGTTACCAGGCAAGAGACACCGCGATATACTATGCAAATAAAATAAAAGCAAAAGTAGTTTTAGGGTCTGCCACGCCTTCAGTAGAGTCCTTCTATAATGCGCAGCACAATAAATATGGATATACCCACTTAAGTGAAAGATTCGAAAAGGGTGCTTTACCAAGCATTGAACTTGTAGATATAAAAAAACAAGCCACTGGAAATAGTATTCTTACCCCTTATTTATTAAACGCCATTAAAAAAACAGTTGAGGATAAAAAACAAGTAATATTATTTCAAAATAGAAGAGGATATGCCCCCTATATTATTTGCGAAACATGTGGAACAATTCCCCATTGCAAACATTGTGATGTAACACTTACCTACCACAAAGCAAAAAATATGCTTTCTTGTCACTACTGTGGTGCCTCATACCCTATTGTAACAACTTGTCAAGCATGTGGAAGTATTAAGTTTAAACAAAAAAGCTTTGGCACAGAACAAATAGAAGAAAAGTTAAACGAGGCTCTCCCTGGTATAGTAGTTTCCAGAATGGACTTAGACAATGTAAAAGGGAAAAATGACCATGATATCTTAATTCAGCAATTCGAAAAAAGACAAATTGATGTTTTAGTAGGCACCCAGATGGTAGTAAAGGGCTTAGATTTTGAAAATGTAGATTTAGTTGGGATAGTAGATGCAGACAGCTTATTGAATTTTAATCAATACAGGGTAAATGAACGGGCATTCCAAATGATGGAGCAAGTTAGCGGGCGTGCAGGACGAAAGAATGAAAATGGAAAAGTAATTATACAAGTAAGTCAGCTGCAACACCCTGTAATTAAATTTGTTCAGACACATGATTATAAAGCATTTTATGATTTTGAAATTCAGAACAGAAAACATTTTGCTTACCCACCATTTAGCAGGTTACTTAGCTTACTTTTTAAACATCCCGACAATCATATTGCAGAAGAAGCAGCAAATCATTTTTTAAAATCGCTTACCCCCGAAATTCAAAGAACAATACTCGGACCCGCACAACCACTTATAAATCGAATTAGAAATAAATATATTTGGGAACTATGTGTAAAAATTGCACCACAACAAAATCAACTTTTAATTGCGAAAAAGCAATTGATACATTACATTCATTTAATTCAAGTGCATCCAAGGTATAAGGCAGTTCAAATTATAATTGACATCGACCCTAACTAATGAAAATAGAACAAAATATTTCACTAAAACCTTACCATAGTTTTGGTTGCCAAGTTGCAGCAAGCTACTTTACGCGTATCACCGAGGCAGCAGCTATTCCAAAATGTATTGAATGGAGTAAAGCCAACCACACTCCCCTACTGTTTATTGGAGGAGGCAGTAATTTACTTTTTACAAAAAAGGTAAACGCGTTGGTAGCTAAAGTTGAAATAAGTGGCATAAAAAAAATTGAAGAGACAGCAACCCAGGTTATTTTGTCCGTAGGGGCTGGCGAAAATTGGCACTACTTTGTAAGCTATTGTGTGCAAAAGAGTTGGGGAGGAATTGAAAATTTAAGTTTAATTCCAGGCACAGTAGGGGCAAGTCCCATACAAAATATTGGCGCCTACGGTGTTGAAGTACAAGAAGTGATTGACTCAGTTACTGCTTACGATATAAAGGAAGAAAAATGGGTTGAATTAAAAAATAAGGACTGTGCATTTGAATATAGAAACAGTATTTTCAAAAAAGAAAAAGGTAGGTACATAATAGCTGCTGTAAATTTTATTTTACAAAAACAACCTAAGCTTAGGACTGACTATGGTGCTATTAGGGATGCATTACATGAGAAAGGTATTAAACACCCTAACCTCGAATCAATGGCTAATGTTATTATTCAAATTAGAAGCAGCAAGCTACCAAACCCGAAACAACTAGGTAATGCAGGTAGCTTTTTTAAAAATCCAAGTATCAGCAAAGAATATTTTGAAGCATTAAAAGAAAAATTTCCTTCTATTGTTGCTTATCCAATTACTGACACCACTTATAAAGTCGCAGCAGGTTGGCTAATTGAATCCTGCGAATGGAAAGGAATTAGAAAAGGCAATGTAGGTTGTTATGATAAACAAGCCTTGGTATTAGTAAATTATGGAGAAGCAACAGGACAAGAAATTTTCGATTTTTCAGAAGAAATAATACAATCTGTGTATTTAAAATTTGGCATTTTATTAGAGAGAGAAGTTAATATTATCTAAAATACAAAACTCATATTTAGTAAACAAAAAAGGAGCAGCACTTTGATAAGTGCTGCTCCTTTTTTATAAATTATATACTATGTAGTTAATTAAATAGTTAGTATTTAACTTCTAAATCTGCTCTTCTATTTTGAGCTCTTCCTGCTTTAGTGCTATTATCTGAAATTGGTCTTGTTGCTGCAAAACCATCTTGAGTAATTCTTGATTTAGCAATACCTTTTTTTAATAAATAATTAGCAACAACAGCTGCTCTAGTATGTGATAACTTTTTATTAATTTTTTCAGCACCTGTATTATCAGTATGTCCACTAACAAATACAGTTAAAGTAGTATTATTGTTCATTTCAGTAATAACTTCGTTTAAATGAATCAAAGTACTAGGTGATAAATAAGCTTTACCTGTTGCAAACTTTAATTTTTCTGAAGCCTTAGTAAAAATAGGTTGCAAATCTGCGCAGCCACTATTTGAAGCAATACCTGCAATAGTAGGACATTTGTCTTCTTCGTCATTTACACCATCCTTATCCGTATCTGGAATAGGACAACCGTTATAACGACTTAAACCGGAAACTCCAGGACATTTATCTTGTTCATCATTAATGCCATCCTTATCCGTATCCGGAACGGGACATCCATTATATTTAATGGTACCAGCAACACCAGGACATTTATCATTTTCGTCATTAACACCATCATTGTCAGTATCTGGAACAGGGCATCCATTATATTTAGCCAATCCACTTTTTGTTGGGCATTTATCCAAATCATCTGAAACACCATCATTATCACTATCAATGGCTAAAGGTGCTGGCGGTAATTCAATTGCCTTCTTCTCCTTACCTTTTAATGGAAAAGAGTAACTGATTGCATGATTAAAATGCATTTTTGTTAATTCAGTTGGATTCAATTCTGCTCTGTAGGTACTTATTACGTGAAAAAATGAACCCTTATTTGCTTTTATTTGTAATCCAAGGCCAACCGGAACATATGGGGTCCAGTAAGAAGCATTTACATAACCTGCTCCAATTCCAGCAGTCGCATAGGGAACTACCTTATTATCGTCTGTCAAGAACTTATAATTAGCTCCGAAATCAACGGCTGCATAAAATTCATTAGAAGTTGCCTTTGGTATTTTTAATGAAGTATAAAACGGGTATTTTAATAATGATACGTCAAGGTTAGATACAAAGTCAATATGTTTAGAAACACCTTTGTAATACTGCAGCCCTATACTTGCTGCCGTCTTCGTAAGGCCTTCAGTTTGATTTGTTTTTTTAAAATCTAAAACAGAAACTTTAAAAGCAAAGGCTGCTGGTTTGATTATTTGTGTTTGTTGCGCAAAAATTGCTGTAGTAATTGCGACTGCAAAAACGGTTGACAATATTTTTTTCATAAATTAATTTTTAGTTACAGCCTAAAATTAATTCATTAAATTGAAAAAAAAACTAATTTGTTGGATTCATTTTTGAATAACCTAAAGCTTCTACATTTACGCGCACAATTCCATGTGATTTAAATAGAAGTTTTTTTGCAGCAACTTGACTTAAATCTACGACTCTCCCTTTACGCATCATATTAGGATGCATATGATCATTGATTCTTACAAGAACAGACTTGCCATTTTTTAAATTCGTGACACGTACTAATGTATTTAATTTAAAAAAATTAGAAGCTGCAGTATATTTAATATTTCTATACCGCTCTCCAGTTGAAGTTAAAGTACCGTCTAATGTTTTACTGTAAAAACTTGCGATTCCAGTTACACGATTAAATTCTATAGTAATTCTACTTGTATCAATTTTTTTATAATGCTTCTTAATAAGTGCACTATCTATATAATTGATTGTTGTTAAATTATTGGTATTAATATCTTGAGCAAGCCCAATTATAGGTGACGCCATTAAAAACGTTACAAAAAAAGGTATTATATATTTACGCATATTCATTTAAGCAATTTCAATCACCTCTACTACACTTCCCAGGTTTAATGAACCATATATGTGAGGGAATAATTCATCTAAATCCTGTGCTAGTTCGAATAAAACAGGCCTTTCCACTTTAGCCTTTTCAATTTTCAGCTTAACCAAACCAGTTTGACCTTTATAAAAACGATCTAGTACTCCAGCCACTTGTCTTTCAATTGAGCAATGTATAAACCCGTCCTTATCGTAGTCAACTGGCTTATATTCTTTATGCATTTGAGCTTGCTCCCATTCTGTTTTTGTAGTTACATGATATATGTATTCACTTTCCATAAAATTAATTTTTAATGACTCTTGGTATTCTTTGTTCTAATAATAATAAATCTGCAAGCACCAAAGCAGTTACCGCTTCCAAGACCACCGGTACTCTTAATGCAATACATAAATCGTGTCTTCCCTTTACAGAGAAGTTTTCTTGTTGATTGGTTTCCCAATTCCAAGTAGTTTGGTCCTTTGGCGTTGAAGAAGTAGGTTTAACAGCAATCCTAAACACTAAATCGTTTCCGTTCGTATAACCGCCAACTACGCCGCCAGCATGGTTTGTTTTTGTCTTGCCGGTTGCATCTAAAATTGCATCGTTATGCTCCACTCCGAACATGTTGGCTGCTGCAAACCCAGTGCCAAATTCAATACCCCGAATTGCAGGTATAGCAAATACTGCGTGACTAATTAATGATTCGACTGAATCAAAAAAATGTTCTCCCAACCCAATTGGTAGTCCGGTTACTACACATTCAACAATGCCACCAACACTATCCTTATTGTCAATTGCTTTTTGTAGCCCTTTCTCTAAATCAGTCTCCCCTCCAATACTTACTATATGCGCTTTAACTTCAATTTGCTTTAATAACTTCTTTGCAATTACACCTGCGCCAACTAGCGAAGCAGTTAAGCGTCCACTAAAATGTCCCCCACCACGGTAATCTTCAAAACCACCATATTTATGGTGTGCTGTAAAATCGGAATGGCCTGGTCTAGGAAAAGCTCTTTGCTTTTCATAATCACCGCTCCTGGTATTATTATTTTCAAATAACATAGTAATTGGCGC
>CAJATB010000204.1 GCA_903944755.1 uncultured Bacteroidota bacterium | reverse complement strand
TAATGAAATCAATTACCATAAATTCAAAATCCATAAACCGCATCCAGGAAAAATTGTAAAACACTTTTATTTAAAAATAATTATTGAGGATTTAAAATCATTTGAAATTATATGAAAAACACATTAAGCTATAAAGGTTTTATGGGATCAGTAAGTTATAGTGACGAAGACCAAGTCTTATTTGGAAAAATTGAAGGTATTTATGACACTATTATGTATGAGGGTACTTCAGTTACTGAAATAAAGGAAATGTTTAAAGAGGCCGTAAACGAATATATTGAAGATTGCAAGCATTTCAATAAGCCACTTTTGAAAAGCTTTAAAGGTTCCTTTAATGTACGTGTAAAGCCAGATATACATAGAAAGGCGGCAATGCTGGCAACCATGAAAGGCATTAGTCTAAATCAATTAGTACAAAAGGCAATAGAGAAGGAATTAGAAGTGGCCTAGTATACTGCTAGCCTATTTGATTTTACTTTATTACTTATGCTTCACTAAATTATTTTTGGCTGAATTGGTATCTTTCTTTCTGCCGGCATCCTTTAATGCTTTGTCCAAAATCATTTCAATTTGGCCATTCACACTTCTGAATTCATCTTCGGCCCATTTTGCTAATGCACTATAGGTTTCATCGTTTATTCTTAATACAAATGTTTTCTTTGTTAGGGACATACCTGTATTTTTAAATATTAATAAAGTGATCCAGTATTAAGTACAGGGGAAGCTGATTTTTCACCGCAAAGCACTACCAATAAATTACTAACCATGGCTGCTTTTTTCTCGTCGTCTAATACCACAATATCTTTTTCTGATAACATAGTTAAAGCCATTTCAACCATACCCACTGCACCTTCGACAATTTTAGTTCTAGCAGCAACAATGGCTGTGGCTTGTTGTCTTTGTAGCATAGCACCTGCAATTTCAGCAGCATAAGCTAAATGACTAATTCTAGCTTCTGTAATTTTAATGCCGGCTTTACTTAGGCGTTCATTTAATTCTAGTTCTAACATTTCAATCACTTTCTCACCGCCATCGCGTAATGTTATTTGAGCATGTTCGTCCTCGATATTATCATAAGGGTAGCTAGTAGCTAAATGACGCACCGCAGCTTCACTTTGGTTTTTCATATACTCGTTAAAATCGGTCACATCAAAAACAGCTTTATAAGTATCGCTTATTTCGTAAAGTATCACAGCCGCAATTTCAATTGGGTTGCCTAATTTATCATTCACTTTTAATTTAGTACTCTCCATACTTTGAGAACGTAATGATACTTTTAGTTTTGAGTATAAAGGATTCACAAATTGCAAACCATTTTCTTTTAAAGTGCCTACATATTTACCAAAGAAGGTTAACACGATGCTATAATTCGGGTCCACAATGGTTAGGCCCTTTAATAAAAACACAGTGACAACAAATAGTATGATTCCTAAAAACACGAATGCGGGTGAGCTTTCGATAATATAGTTCGCATTAACAATACTTGCAATTCCTAATACAAAGGCTATGACTGCATAAATAGCAGCTCTGTATCCGTTTAAGGGGGTAGTAACTTTTTCCATAGTAGTAATTTGATATTAATATGATATCATAAAACTATGCTT
>CAJATB010000203.1 GCA_903944755.1 uncultured Bacteroidota bacterium | reverse complement strand
GGTTATGCAGAATTAAATGCTGCATGGCCAGTATACTTAGCTGCCAATGTGGTGGATGTAAGGAATATGGCAGGTACGGATCCTACCAGGCCGGGTATTAACGCAGTTACAGGCAGAGAGCTTGAATGGAATCCAGTGCCAGCAGCTGTTAACCCATATTACGCGGCGTATCAAACTAACAATAAAGACGATCAACAAAGATTAATTGGAAGAACAAGTTTGCAAGTTAATTTAGCTAAGAATTTATTCTTCAAAGGTACCGTAGCATTGAATTCAATTTATTATACAGAATCAAACTATGTTCCAAAAACAAATGCATTTACACCATTGGGTTATTTTAGATCTGGGAAAGAGCAATCTAATAAAACAACTTTCCAAGGAATCTTGAATTACAATAATCGTTTCATGGGTGATAAAATCGGCTTGAATTTAATGGCAGGCGCGAACCAAGAAAAAAATGATTATAGTAGTAACACCGCAAATGGTACACAATGGATTGTACCCAATTTATACAGCATCACTAATTTAGTGAATAGGGATTTGGCAAACGCAAGTTCTTTATCGCTAGCAGGTATTGCATCTGATGGAACTAATTCAGTATTTAGTGAAGCTAATTTGGATTACGATAATGTATTTTTCTTAACTGTAACAGGAAGAAATGATTGGTTCTCTGTTTTAAATCCAGGGTTTAATTCCATTTTCTATCCTTCGATTGGTGGTAGTTTTATTTTATCTGATGTAGTTAAAATGCCTAAGTTCATTGACTTTGCAAAATTAAGATCATCATGGGCTGAAGTGGGTAGTGCAACTGTAAATGCCGGAAGTATTAACCAGATTTACACGATCAGCAATTTAAATGCTTATGGTTTACCAACATTAAGTAATCCAAATATATTACCTAACCCAAATATTAGACCAATTACAGCTACAACTATTGAAGGTGGTTTTGATGTTAGAATGTTGGACAACAGATTAGGCATTGATGTTAACTATTATTCTAGAAAAACTAAGAATGATATATTAGCGCCACCAATTTCAAATGCAACTGGTTATACAGCTGGACCACAAAACATGGGCTTGATAACGAACAAGGGATGGGAAATTACCTTAAGTGGTAATCCAATTAAGAAAACTGATTTTAGTTGGAATATTGTTTACAATTTTAGTTACAATCAAAGTGAAATCATTGAGTTAGCGCCAGGCATTGATGTACTCACTTTAGGTAATGCGATTGGAGGGCCAACTATTATTAATGCAGTTGGTTTGCCTTATTCAACTGTCCGTGCCTATGTAATGAAAAGAAATGCAAGCGGTACCTTAATCTATAACAAAGCCACTGGTTATCAGGATAGAGAGTTAAAGGATTTGGGCGTGGGTAATCCACCTTATTTAATGGGATTAAGCAATACATTCTCCTACAAAAAATTCAGTATGACAGTGGATATAGATTCAAAATTTGGTGCAGTTGGTTATAGTAATATGATGCAATATGCAACCAGATTTGGTCTAACACCTGTTACTTTACCAGGTAGAGATAATCCTGCAGGTTTAACAGTTACTGGTGTTGATCAATCAGGAGCACCATATACTAAACAATGGGCACAAGTGGATTTAGATACTTACTACAATAACGTAGGAAGTGCGTATCCTGGTCAATTTGTTTATAAAACAGATTTCGTAAAATTGAGAAGAATGGTAATAAGATATAATATTCCTTCTAGTACCATTAAATTTATGAAAGTGCAATCGGCATCTATTGGCATTACTGCTACCAACTTAGCTATT
>CAJATB010000202.1 GCA_903944755.1 uncultured Bacteroidota bacterium | reverse complement strand
GGAGTACGCAACAAAATTATTTAGAGAATGGGGTATTGGTAATACAAAAACCAATAATGGTATTCTTTTATTAATTGCTGTACAAGATAAAAAAATACGCATAGAAGTAGGGTATGGTTTAGAAGGCGCTATTCCTGACATTACAGCCATTAATATTATTGATAATGACTTGAAGCCTGCCTTTCGCGAAGGTGCTTATTACGAAGGTATTGATAAGGCAACCGACAATATTGCAAAAGCTGCAGTAGGTGAGTACCAAGTAAAGCGCGTAAAAAAAACAAAGACGAAAGGTAATGGTGCGCTATTAGCTATTATTATTGCTATCATATTTTTAGTGGTAAAAGGTGGAGGAGGTAGGGGTGGATCCAATATTGGAGGCCGTGGTGCAAGCAATGTAGCCGAAGGTTTATTTTGGGCTTCCTTATTAAGTGGCGGTGGCGGAAGCTCAAGAAATGATAGCGGTTTTGGTGGAGGAGGTGGATTCGGTGGATTTGGCGGCGGAAGCTCTGGTGGCGGTGGTGCAAGCGGTGGCTGGTAAAAGAATAAAATCAAATAAACATATTAAAAAGGCTCCTTCGATATAATCGGAGGAGCCTTTTTAGCTTTTATTACATTATTAAGTAATGCGCAGTTATTAGGGTTTAGGTAATTGATCGCTTACCATTTTAGCTAGTGCTTCTTGGCCTTTCGTTTTCTTTGCCTTTAATACTGTTCCCAAAATTTTCCCGTTGAAATAAGGGTCTGTTTGAGGCCGATAAGCGGCTGGGATACTTTCTCTAAATTCAATAATTAAATCAATCCCTTTTTTAAATTTAACGGGGTCGTTGGTATTTATAAGCAATTGAGAGAATAGGGCAGTCATGCTAAATTTTTCCGCTGACTGGTTATTTAATATCGCATACTTATTTGCAATAAAATCAAATAAACTTTCGTCTCCGTAAGTTGAAAGTATAACCATAACGGCCATGCTTAATCTTTTCTTAGTGTCGTTTTTTGCTTCTTCTTTTGCAATGGCCGTTGCTGCTAAAGAATCAATTTTTTCTAATGCTTCTAATGCAGCTCCTGCAACTAAGTAGGAAGAATCGCGGGTCCATGTAATAAACTGTTGTTTATATTTTTCTTTTTTCAAAGCGCTCATCACATCAATTGCTTTTTCTCTTACTGTAGTTATTGGGTCTTTACTTGCAATGGCTACAATTGCATTTTCCATTTCGGTATCCATCGCCAAGGGATTCATACTATTAATAGCTAATGAACGAATTACATGGAAGCTATCTTTTAAAGCTGACCTAATAAGGTTCATAGCATTGGGATCTTTAATATTTTCAGTTGCCTCCTTGGTGGCCTCGAATCGGTCTAGGAAGTTACGTGCGTTGTAATATTGGTATATATACTGTGAAAGAGGTTTAGTTTCATCCTTAGCCCATAATAAAATCTTGTCATTATCTACATTCACATTATCAGGAGCGCTAGCAGCAGGAAAATAAAAGCTGTCCACCCTATTTTTACTCCAAACATCATAATGATTCCGAGTACCATTCACATAAACATCAATACCCAGCGGCAATGCAAAAACTTTGTCCTGTACTTGCGTTTGTTGAATTTTAACCAACACTTGTTTTTTCTCTGTTAAATATTGCTGTGTGATACGAACATACGGGTGGCCATTTCCAAAATACCATTGATTAAAGAACCAATTTAGATCCTTGCCAGTAGTTGCTTCGAAAGCCAATTTTAATTTAATAGCAGAACCGGTTGAAAATTTATTATCTGCCAAGTATTTTTTAAGGGAAGCGGTGAATGCTTCCTCACCTACATAATTGCGCAACATGTGCAAAATGCGCCCCCCTTTCTGGTAACTCACTAAATCAAACATATCCATCTCGTCCTTGTAAAAGAATCGAACTAAATCCTTTTCGCTATCAGCTGGGCTACTTAAATAATTTTTCAAACCAGTAAAGTTTTCAAAATCTGCAGCGTCCTTGCCTTCACTTTTCTCTAACCATAAAGTTTGGCTATAGTCGGCAAAACTTTCATTTACTGTTAAGTTGCTCCAACTTTCTGCTGTCACTAAATCGCCAAACCATTGGTGAAACAATTCGTGTGCTATGGTTCCTTCCCATCTATTCCCATCTACCAGTTCCCTTGCTGTTTGTTGAACCCCACTTCCATGCAAGGTGCTTGTTGTATTTTCCATGGCCCCACTTACATAATCTTGCCCGCTTATTTGCGCATATTTCGCCCAAGGGTAGGGTGTGCCTGTCACTTTTTCAAAATGCGCTATCATTGCAGGTGTTTTGCCATATATCTTTCTAGCTTCTTTTTCAAACGCCTTTTCAATATAATAACTTACTTCCTTTCCTTTGTAACTGTCTTTAATAACAGCGTAATCGCCGATGCCAATAAAGAATAAATAAGGGGAGTGAGGCAAGTCCATTTTCCAAACATCTAACCTAGTGCCATTCTTATTGTCCACTTGTTTAACTAGTAAGCCATTAGAAAGTGAAACGTATTTACTAGGCACGGTCAAATGAAATTCTTGGGTTGTTTTTTGATTTGGATTGTCAATAGTGGGAATCCAAACTGAAGTACCTTCTGTCTCACCTTGTGTCCAAACCTGAATTGGCTTTGTAGTATCTTTTCCTAGAGGGTTTATAAAGTATAAGCCTTTAACGTCCGTGATTGCTGCACTTCCTGCTGCTTTATAGTCATTTGGTTTTGCAGTATACTTTATATATACCGTATACTGATCAGTTGCTTTATAGGTTTTATCTAAAAAAATATTTAGTAAAAGTCCATCATAATTATACGCTAACTTCTTGTTATTGTTATTTACAACAAGTGCAACTTGATGTATGTCCATGCCTTTAGCGTCTAACACCAAACTGTTGCTAGGGTAGAAGTGTGGGCGTAATTTTATCCAAACTTCTCCGTTCAGTTGCGCTTTTTTGTAGTCAAAACTGGCAACCAATTTAGTATGTACCAAATCTGTTGATTTAGTCGCAAAAGCACGGTAATTTGTTTGCCAGCTTGTGTCTTCAGTTGTTTGTACTTCTTGAGCAAATGGTTTTGTTAAAAATCCTACAATCAAAAAGCTAAATACAATTATCTTCTTCATAAGTGCGTAAAATATTTTAAGTACTAAGTTAAGAAAGGCTTTCTAATAGTTAAGTTAAAACTGTGCGACAAAATAATTTAGTAATTTAGCGGCCTAATACATCCAATGATGAAAAGGTATTTTATTGAACTGAGCTATGACGGAACGGGTTTTGGCGGATTTCAAATCCAAAGTAATACAGTCACTATACAGGGGGCCTTAGAAGACGCTTTAGCTATAATATACAGGCAGCCTATTGAGTTAACGGGTGCTTCTCGAACGGATGCGGGGGTGCATGCATTGCAGAATTTCTTTCATTTTGATACAGATGTATTAATTGAGCCCAAGCACCTGTACAACTTGAATTCAATTTTACCTAATTCAGTTGTGGTTCACGCTATATATAAGGTGCCAAATGACGCACATGCAAGGTTTGATGCAGTCCAACGTACTTATATATACAGGATTCATAAAGTAAAATCTCCTTTTTTGGAAGGGAGGTCCTGGCTGTATCCGTATCCAACGAGTACGAAAGTGCTTCAGGAGGCAGCGGCAGCACTATTATTATATACAGATTTTGAAAGCTTTTCTAAGAAAAGCACTAGTGTAAATACCTTCGAATGCCATGTCAGCAATGCCTTTTGGGTAGAAGAGGAACAAAATCTGAGTTTTCATATTGACGCAAATCGATTTTTGAGAGGAATGATTAGAGGCCTAGTAGGAACCATGCTTCAAGTAGGGCGTGGCCAGCTAACAATGGAACAATGGCATGAAATTATACGGTCAAAAGACGCACAAAGGGTCGATTTTTCGACTCCAGCACATGGGTTGTACTTATCTGGCATAAAATACCCTGATTATTTTCAAAAAATCATTTAATACTTAAACGCTTACTAGTATTGCATTTTGGCCCCTAATTGGCTTATTTTGAAGGGGTTGAACGAAAAAAAATCTAAAATAGTATACAATATATTTGGCCAGTAGAATATCATCCCTATCTTTGCCGCCCGTTAACGATGAAACGTGAAACGGAAAGTTCTCTGAAGCGTATATACAGAAAGGAAAGTTTTAAAAACTTTTAAAATATTTCTACCAAATCTTGGTAGATTAATTTAACTCCTGTATCTTCGCCCTCCCCCTTCAAAAAAGGGGTCAGTTCTTCTAAATTATGTAGCCGGTTTTATTCAAAATAATTTTACAATTGTTTAAATAAAATTTGGCCATAAACATAAATGTTCTTACCTTTGCACCCCGCTACTAATAATAGCGCGCAAAATAAGCACACAAGATCTTTGAAAGTTTGGAAACAATAGTAACTGTATATTGAAAAATACAGGTAAAGGTTATAGCATCAACAGAATTATATCAGACCGTTAATTTCGGATTTATTTGAGATTGATAGTCATGATCAAACAACATTTACAATGGAGAGTTTGATCCTGGCTCAGGATGAACGCTAGCGGCAGGC
>CAJATB010000201.1 GCA_903944755.1 uncultured Bacteroidota bacterium | reverse complement strand
CCCTCCATTTCCCACAAGGCTCAAAAAGTGTCTCGCCCGTGCAAGACCGCCAGTAGGGAGTAATCGATAAGATTATAATTAATGCCAAAAGTAAAAACTAACTCAAGCGCAAAAAAGCGTTTTAAAGTTACAGGAACTGGAGAAATCAGTTTCCAAAAAGCCTTCAAAAGACACATTTTAACAAAGAAATCTACAAAGCGCAAGAGAGCGATGAGAAAGAAAGGAATTGTTGGGTCTACTAACAAAGATTTCGTTCTTCGTTTATTAAGATTGAAAGGATAATTAAATCCTTCAAAAACAATTTCAACTTTTAAATTAACCGAATCCGAATAGTAAACTTAGTTTAAGGAGGGTTCAAAAAAATATTAATTATGCCACGTTCAAAAAATGCCGTTGCATCTAGAGCAAGAAGAAAAAAGATTTTAGATCAAGCAAAAGGTTTCTATGGTAAACGTAAAAACGTATATACCGTTGCCAAAAACGTATTAGAGAAAGGTTTAACTTATGCTTTTGTAAGTCGTAAGTTAAAAAAGCGTGAGTACCGCACATTATGGATTGCACGTATTAATGCAGCCGTAAGAGCAGAAGGGCTTACTTATAGCCAATTCATTAACCTTTTAGCGAAAAAGGGGTCTACTTTAAACCGTAAAGTATTAGCTGATATAGCAATGAATGAGCCAGAAACTTTCAAGAAATTGGTTGACTCCGTTAAGTAAAATACTAGGCTTTCTAACAGCGAGCCTTTAAAAATTACTTCTCAAATAATGTTAAAAGCCCCGAGTTTCTCGGGGCTTTTACTTTTATATACTTTTTGGGGTCAATATTACTGTCAAAAATCAGGCTCAATATCCGATCAATCAACTAATTTTGCATAACTTAAAAATTACCATTTAAACCGAGGCTTAATCAATGAACAATACCTACACTTCGCTAGTCAATCAAACATTCCATTTCCCTCAAGAGGGTTTTGCAAAAAATGAAAATGGTTACCTAGAATTTAACGGGCTGGATTTAAAAGCTATTATCGAAAAACATGGCACGCCCTTGAAGTTGACCTATTTGCCCAAAATTGGAATGCAAATAAATAAGGCAAAGAAAATGTTTGCCGACGCATTTAAGAAACATAGTTATGAAGGGCAATATTACTATTGCTATTGCACTAAAAGTTCTCACTTTTCATTTGTGGTAGAAGAAGCTTTATCACACAATGTACATTTGGAAACTTCATTTGCATATGACATTGAAATTATTAATCAATTATATAAGCGCAGAAAAATAAACAAGGATATTTTTATTATCTGTAATGGGTTTAAGCAAAAAATTTATACAAGTAGAATTACTAAATTAATTAATACTGGGTTTAAAAATGTAATTCCTGTTTTGGATAATGTGGAAGAATTACAATTTTATAAGCGTAATGCAAAAGTTCCTTTTAAAGTAGGAATTCGTGTAGCAGCTGAGGAAGAACCTAGTTTTCCCTTCTACACTTCCCGACTTGGTATTCGTGCAAAAGATATTCTAGAATTTTATGTGGATGAAATTGAAGGATACGAGGATAAGTTTCAACTTAAAATGTTGCATATCTTTTTAAACAAAGGGATTAAGGATGATATTTACTATTGGTCTGAATTAAACAAGATAATTAACTTGTATTGCCAACTTAAAAAAATATGTCCTGAATTAGATTCTATCAATATTGGCGGTGGGTTTCCAATTAAGCACTCTTTGGGTTTTGAATACGATTACAGTTTTATGATTAATGAAATTGTATCAAATATTAAGAAGTCTTGCAAGAAGGCAAAAGTGCCTATGCCTAATATATATACTGAATTTGGAAGTTACACAGTAGGAGAGAGCATGGCGCACATTTATAAAGTGTTAGCAGAGAAAAAACAAAATGATAGAGAGTGTTGGTATATGATTGATTCTTCTTTCATTACTACACTTCCTGATACCTGGGGAATTGGCGAGAAATTTTTAATGCTACCAGTAAATAAGTGGGAAAATGATTATCAAAGGGTGGTGTTGGGAGGAATTACTTGTGATAGTCATGATTATTATGATTCTGAAGAGCATATCAATGAAGTATTTTTACCAAAGCTGAAAGACGAAACTAAGGACGAAAAAACAGAGGAGAATAAAGAGCCATTATATGTTGGATTTTTTCATACGGGGGCTTATCAGGACCAAATAAGTGGATATGGGGGTATTAAACATTGTTTGATTCCTTCACCTAAGCATGTAATTGTTGAAGTGGATGAAAAAACAGGAAAGCTTGTTGATTGGGTTTATGCAAAAGAGCAAACAGCACAAAGCATGTTAAAAATATTAGGTTATTTGCGTTAGCGCTTATTATTTCAACTTATAATAAAAATCCCAAAGCATTTGTTTTGGGATTTTTATTTGTATCAATTCCTTCTGACAAATACCCTTTTAAATACCTAGTTGAAAATTAATTTCCTTGTTTAGGACGGTTATGACTTACGAAATACTATCAGTTAATTATTAAAGTTGTAACACTGTAATAATTCGTTCATACCCTGTTTTTAAGGCTAAAAAACACATGTTTGATATCTTTTAGTGTCATTATGGCATATTATTTTAATGTTAAGTGCCAATTTGGCTTTAAAACAAATTTGTAAGTGATTTTGAAAATCCCTAATTTTGATACAAATAGACGAAGATATGTACCCTGAAGAGATAGTATTACCAATGAAAGCTGAACTTGTTGAAAACGGCTTTGAGGATTTAACAACTGCACAAGAAGTTAATGATGCAATAAAAATTGAAGGGACTACATTGGTTGTGATTAATTCTGTTTGTGGTTGTGCAGCTGGTGCATGTAGGCCAGGTGTTGTAATGGCAATTGCTAACGCAACACAAAAGCCTGATCGTGTCACAACTACTTTTGCAGGATTTGATTTAGAAGCGGTTAATAAAGTAAGAGAAATGCATTTACCTTATCCCCCATCTTCACCTGCCATCGCACTATTTAAAGACGGTCAATTGGTTAGTATGGTTGAAAGACACCAAATTGAAGGTAGACCGGCTCAAGTGATTGCACAACACTTAATTACCTTGTTCCAAGAACATTGTAATTAGTAAAATATATTTGGTTAAACTTTGTTTTTAGATGGGTTAGTAAAATACGGCCGCACTTTCTAGTGTGGCCTTTTTTTTGCCATCAAATGAATAATTCTAAGTAACATTGCATTACTCAACTCAACGTATTTTATGTATCCCAATTTATATTATTTGGTCGAGGATTGGTTTGGTTTAAAACTCAATGCTTTAAAGCTTGTTAATTCCTTTGGTTTCTTTGTAGCCTTAGCCTTCATAGCTTCTGGCTATGTGTTATATAGGGAACTTAAGCGAAAAGAAGACTTAGGTGAATTTCACGCAACCGAAGAAGCTGTTTTAGTTGGTGCACCAGCTAAATTGTTTGAGCTTTTATCGAATTTCTTTTTTGGATTTATTTTTGGCTATAAGATAATTGGTGCATTCACAATCGAAAACGCATTAAATAATACGCAGGGTTTTATTTTCTCTTTAGAAGGTAATCCGCTTGCAGGTATTTTCGTAGGTGGTTTGATGGTTTATTTAAAATGGAAAGAAAAGGATAAAGAGAAATTAGCCAAGCCACAGTTGAAAAAGTTTAAAGTCTGGCCTCATGATAGAGTAGGTGATGTAGTTTTGCAAGCCGCATTATGGGGATTTTTAGGGGCCAAAATATTTCACAACCTTGAAAATTTAGAAGATTTTTCGAGAGATCCCATTGGTGCTTTAATTTCATTTAGTGGTTTAACATTTTTTGGAGGTTTAATTGTGGCAACCATTGCGGTAATCATATATATCCGTAAGTTTAAAATAAGTGTCATTCATTTTGCAGATGCCATGGCACCCACAATGATTTTCGCTTATGCAGCAGGCAGGATTGGTTGTCAAATTAGTGGGGATGGTGATTGGGGGATTGCTAATACTAAACCCAACCCTTTTACTTGGTTACCTAATTGGATGTGGTCTTATACCTATCCACATAATGTATTAAATGAAGGGGTGGCTATACCAGGCTGTGTTGGGAACTATTGCAATGAATTGCCTTTACCCGTTTATCCAACTGCATTTTATGAAATTTGTATGATGTTTGGTTTATTCCTTGTTATGTGGGCCATAAGAAAACGTGTTACTCAGCCGGGAATTTTAACCGGTATTTATTTTATTTTCGTAGGGGCGGAGCGTTACCTAATTGAACAAATTAGGGTAAATAATAAATACATGAGTTTACCATTTCAACCTACACAAGCCGAAATAATATCGGTTATCTTAATATTATTAGGCGTTGTATTCTTGGTAAAATCTAAAAATTGGTTTCCTAAAAAAATTATAAACTCTTAAAAATATATTATTATGCCATCATTAGATGTAGCCAGCAGCGTGGATATCCAAGCATTAGACAATGCGATTAATGTTGTCAAAAAGGAAATAGTTAACCGTTTTGATTTTAAGGGGGACCATGTTGTAATTGACTTAAATAAGAAGGATTTTATCCTAAAATTAGAATCAGCTTCTGATATGAAAATCCAACAAATAGTGGATGTAATCATAAGTCGTTCAATGAAGCAAGGTATTGAACCAAGTTCTTTTGATTTTTCTAAAGAAGCCTATCCAAGTGGTAAAATCTTCAAAAAGGACGTTTCTGTGCGAAATGGTTTAAAGCAAGAGGACGCAAAGAAGATAGTAAAGCTAATTAAGGATAGTGGCTTTAAAGTACAAGTAGCTATAATGGATGATATTGT
>CAJATB010000200.1 GCA_903944755.1 uncultured Bacteroidota bacterium | reverse complement strand
TCGGTATCGGCCTTTTTGTGGTCGGTCAGCCCTCCAGACAGGTTGAATTTGATATCGCTTGAAGGGGAAAGTCATGGAACCATGATTCATTGCAACATACCTAGCAAATGGGATAGTTAAATCATAACGCAAAGCACGTTCTGTAATAACGGTACTATTTTTCCCAGTTAGTAATTTTTCTATTCCGGCGTCAATTTGAGTCCTTTTTTGAGGATTATCTAAGCCGTTATTTAATATTTTAAAAATTAGTTTATCACCCTCTTCGCCGTACTTACCCATCAAAGTATCTAAGTTTTCCATGGCGGGTGTTTCAAGCGGCTGAAAGCCATAGGCCTGGAATACATCCCTTATCGTCTGGAAAATATATTGACGTTTTTGAACCGTGGCTGCATTAAAATCTCTAGTGCCTTGTGGTAGAGAAGGTTTGCTCATTCTTTAAATTTAGTAGCCAAAGATAAATTTTTAAATTCATCCTGTATAATTGTTTAATTTGCCCTTTCAAACCATAAGTATGGAAACATTTAATAATGAAAGGCAGCGTTCTGAAAAATCATACCGCTTATTTAGGGCAATTTATGATTTCTCCATGGCTGCCCTTATTTTAGGCAGTGGCGTGTTAATGTTGGGTGCAAAGTGGTTTAAGGTAGACCAAGTGCTTAACATTGATAGTGAGTTTAGGATGATTTTTGGTTTTATGTGCCTTGCCTATGGTGGGTTTAGGTTATACAGAGGCTTTAAACAAAGTTATTAGTGCTTGTGATTTATTCACGTTAAAAAAATTAAAATGCGAAAATTCGTCTTATTTTTTTCTTTAATATGTGCGTTTAGTGCTTGTAAACAAGGCGATCCCAATAAAACACAAGACACCACTAGTGAAGGTACTATTCATGTTTCCATAGAGCAGAGCTATAAGCCCTTTATGCAAGAACAATTAAAAGTTTTCGCTGCCAGCTTCCCGAAAGCAAATATTATTGCTCATTATAAATCAGAAATCGACTGTTTTAAGGATTTAACGGAAGACAGTACCCGTATGATTATTGTTACCAGGGGCTTAGACAAAAGGGAGCAGGAAGCTTATTTTAAGCAGCTTAAATTCAACCCTACTTTTGGGATTTTGGCCTATAACGCAATCGCTATTTTAGTAAATAAGCAATCAAAAGACACCCTTTTTAGCTTAAATGATATACAAAATCGCTTATTAGGTGTTGATAATCAAGAAGTTGTTATGGATGGTAGTAATTTAACCGGCATAGTGCGCTTTTTAAAGGACAGTTTAGTAAAAAATGCGCCTTTTGGTAAGAATGTTAAGTCTGCCAATGGAAGCAATGAAGTGATTACGTATATAAAAAACCATCCCAATGCAATTGGATTTGTAGGGATGAACTGGATTGGGGATACTTATAACGAACAGCAAGCAGCAGCAAGGAATTACGTAAAAACAGCATTATTAGAATGCACCTTATGTGCTGAAAAGGGACTTTTTGCGCATCCAACACAAAGTACTATTGGAAAAGGGCAGTATTCATTGTCTTTGCCAGTGTATTTCATATTAAAAGAAAATGCACCAGGACTAGGTTCTGGTTTACTCAATTTTATGAGTTTAGAGAGGGGGCAGTTGATTTTCAGGAGATCTTTTTTAGTTCCTGCCAAAATGAGCTTTGCCAAACGAAACGGAATGTTAAATTAATACTAACAAGTTTTATCTCTTTTCGATAAGATTTAATCTGTTTCTTGCAAAAAAATTAATATTTTTAGACTTCCCGAGAGTATTTCATGTGTTTTGGGAAGTATTACGTCTTTCTTGTAAAATTTATTCTCTCCAGGATTATTTTTAAGCTAGGCATTAACTAAATAAAAGATAAGTGATGAAAAAATTGGCGTTAATTTTTACAGGAATTTTATTGATTGTGAACGGGTTAGTGGCTCAGGTTGTTGAATCTCCACTAGCACCCGGTGTGAAGTTGTTGAATTATGAAAAGAATAAATCAGCGCTAGTATTTTTTAAGGAAGCCGCAGAAAAAAATCCAACGGACGGAGAAACAATTTTTTGGTATGGCCAGTCATTACTTGCTCAAAATTATAATGGGTTGCCGACAGCTGAATATATTAAAAAGGCAAAGGAGGTTTATCAAAATGCTTTGCAAGCAAATCCTAATAATCCTTGGTTACTTGTAGGAACGGCTCACATACAAGCGCTTGAAGGTGCAGATATGAATGCGGTAAAGCAGCATTTAGAAGTTGCTATCACTACTACTTTAATAACAAAAGGGAAATACAAAGGAAAGCCTAGTCAAGACATTATTAATGCAATTGGCCGTGTATTCGCTGAATTACCAATAGCGTTTGATCATACTTATGCGATTGATAAATTAAAGGAAACTATTACTGCATACGATGTGGTGAACCCTAATTTATACATTAACTTAGGAATTAATTATTTAAAACTAGGAGGAGAGCATGGTGGAGAAGCCGTAAGTGCATTTCAAGAAGCATTTACACGTGACCCTAAAAATGCCTATCCTCATTACCGAATTGGTAAAATTTACTTAACTCAAAATAACAAAGAATCCTTAGAGGAGAATTTTAGGAAAGCATTAGAGATTGATCCTGAGTTTGCGCCTGTATATTTTTCATTATTCATGTATTACTCTTTGTATAATACAGAAATTGCAAAAACGAATTTAGATTTATTTTTAAAATATGCTGATAAAGATCCTGTGTACGATTTTTACAATGCTGATTATTTATTCCGTGTTGGACAATACGAGGCTTCTCTCGAAAAAGCAAAGGCTTTAGAGGCTGCTGTGTCTATTGCTGATTTACCACGTTTAGCGGTACTGTTGGCTTACAATTATGACCGTATAGGAGATTCTATACAAGCAAAAAACTACATTGAACAATTTATTGCGAATAACCCAACGGATAAAATTTTAAATGCCGACTACGAGTTAGCGGTTAAGGTGCTGTCTAAGTTTAGTGGGAATCAAACGGTACTTGCCGACTTATTACAAAAAGCGATTGCTGCGGATCCTTTAATGGAAAATAAATTAAAATACTACAAGCTGGGAGTTGACATGTTGGAAAAATCTAATATGTATACAGAAGAATTAAAGTGGTACACAGATTATTCAGCTTTAAGAGGCCTAAAAGACGAAGTGTACTATTATAAAATGTCTAG
>CAJATB010000199.1 GCA_903944755.1 uncultured Bacteroidota bacterium | reverse complement strand
TACCTTTCTTTTTCATTTGCAGGATATGCTAGGCTATCTGCTTCTAATAAAACTGAATCTTCAATAGCATAATTGAATGGTTGCTTTATTATGCTATCAAAAATCTTTGTCGATTCTTGTGTTCTAATTTCATACATTAAATCTACAGCAGGTGTAAACTTAATATCTGCTCCATGAATTTCATCGTCAATTGTATTTTTATACTTTTCAAAAGCATTTATGTCTGCCTGAATAAATAAATTCTTCTCTGGGTCCAAGGCTTTTAAATAATTATCAAATACCTCCTTAGAAAACTCATCGTCTACTTTTCTTGGGCTATAATGTTCGGATTCTAATAACTGTCCAATGGTAGATAATAATTTTCTATGTCTAAGTTCCGGAGACTCTTGATTGACTGTTTTAATGGTATTAAAAGCGAAAAATAATCCACCAATAAGGATTAGCATGGAAAAAAACTTCCACTTGTTTTGTTTTACATATGTCATAATTGCGCGCATGAAGTATTTCAAAAATAGCGTAAAATGGCTTTGGAAGGCCTAGAAATAGAATAAAGAGGCGTTTTTTATCAAAAATTTATAAAAACATGTAAAACATATTTCCATTCATTAATGAATTATTGTATTTTTGCGACCCTAAATGGAGGGCGTAGCTCAGTAGGTTAGAGCGACAGTTTGTGGATCTGTAGGTCGTGGGTTCGAGACCCATCGTTCTCCCATTAAAACCTATCCCGTTAATTCGAGATAGGTTTTTTTATTTTAAAACAAATGTTATGTCTAGTTTGCTATTAATCCCAATAATGACCGGTTTTTTAGGTTGGTTTCTAGCATGGTTATTCGTCAAAAGCCTTTTCTTCCCTTACCGAACTATTACAATTGGAAAATACAAATGGAATGCGGGCTTAAAACAATTAATAAATAAGCTCCCACTTGAACTACTTTTCCCTGTAGAAAAAAGCAATAATAGCAATTTTGATGCTGTACTTCCTTTTATTGACGCTAAATTAGACGATTTTTTCAAACGTAAATTAAGCGAGAAATTGCCCATGATTTCTATGTTTATTGGAGACAAAACAATACATCAGTTGAAAGAAGTTTTCATAGAGGAATTAAAACAACTATTCCCGGAACTGGTGGTTAATTTAGTAGCCAATTCAAAAGCGCAATTATTAAATAACCTGGAACAAAAATGGAGGCCTATTATCGAACCAGCCCTTTTACTGGGAACAAAAAATATAAGATGGATTGCATTTGTCATTGGTTTTATGTGGGGTGCGCTTATCTTATTGATTATCCACTAGCTTTAATTGCCGCTCATATAACTTACCCTCCTTTCCTGGATTATAAACAAGACATTTGTACTTGATTTAAACAACAACTAACTAATAGCATCTAACTGATATGAAAATTATAATAACATTTTTAAGTTTTGCTTTTTTAAGCTTCACTAGTGCTGCGCAAATTCCAGCTGGAATGGCGGGCAGGGCAATTGGCCAAGGGATAAATATGGGCCGTTTTTATGGCAAAGTTGTAGACTTAAATAATAAGGGTGTAGATGGTGCAACTATTCAGCTAAAAGGGCAAAAAATGGACCCAACTACTAAAAAATCGAAGGAGGCTATATTGGCCACGCTATTAACTGCATCAAATGGTGATTTTAGTATTGAAAACCTATCGCTTATGGGCAATTTCAAATTAATTATTAGCTCAATTGGATTTAAGAAAATAGAAAAGCAAATTAGTTTTAATATTAAAATGGGTGCTGGTCAAAGTATGCAAGAAATGATGGCATTAGCAGACAAGGATTTAGGAAATATAAAATTAGAAGAAGATGCCACTCAATTACAAAGTGTAACTGTAACAAGTACTGCAAAACCCCAATTCGAAATGGGCATTGATAGAAAAATATTCAACGTCGATAAGAATTTAACAAGCACAGGCCAAACAGCAGTTGAGGTAATGAAAAGTATTCCTAATTTAAATGTGGACATTGATGGGAATGTAACTTTAAGAAATGCAACGCCTACTTTACTCATTGACAATAGGCCAACTACTTTAACGATGGACCAAATTCCAGCAGACATTATTGACCGTGTTGAAATTATCACCAACCCTTCTGCAAAATATGACGCAACCGGCGGCAATGCTGGTATTTTGAATATCGTATTGAAGAAGAATAAGAAAAACGGATACAATGGAGGCATTAGATCTGGTGTTGATATGCGTGGGATAGTAACTGGTGGTGGTGACATGAACGTGCGCAATCAGAAGTTGAATTTTTCTTTAAATGCGAATTTGAATGGTCGTAAATCAATTAGCGAATCAGTGAACGATCGTGAAATTCTTGGTACCATGTTCCCGACAAAAGTTTTCACAAAAAACAATAGTACTGGTAATGGTTCTTTTAACTTTTACCGAGCTGGCGTTGATTATTTTCCAGACAATAGAAACACCTTTTCATTTTATGCAAATATTATGAAAGGAGCTATGGGATCAAATGGCACACAATCCATTGACTCCCTAATAAGTGGCGATATGATGATTCCTAATGAAATAGAAAATAGTTCTCAATGGGACTTCACAAACAAAGGTGGCCAACTTAGCTATAAACATTTGTTTGAAGAAAAAGGACATGAGCTTTCTGCCGACTTTAACTATAACCAGTCTGATAACCAAAACTGGTCCTATATTAAAGCTACAAATAGTAATCAAAGCAGCAAGTTAAACCAAAGAAGCCTTGGATCGGGAAATAACAAAAACACTACTTTTAATATTGACTACGCTAAAGAGTTTAAAAATAGCACTAAGTTTGAAACAGGCCTAAGGTATAATAATCGAACAGAATTTAATAGTAGAGACCAGTTTAGCGGTGCAACTTTATTGACTGGAATTAGTAACAAATATGATTACGGCGAGAAATTATTTGCTGCTTACACGAACGCTAATATGAAATTAAATAAATTTAGTTTTCAATTAGGATTAAGGGCGGAAAGTAGAGAGTATGACGGGAATGTACTAAACAGTAAGGGCATTGACTCAGTAAGGTTTATTAATAGTTACCCAATATCCCTTTTCCCAAGTGCCTTTATTAATTATAAAAAAAATGATAAGGAAGATTTCCAATTGAACTATTCAAAAAGAATTAGCCCTCCTAACTTTTTTCAAATGATGCCTTTCCCGGATTATAGTGACCCTCAAAATATTTCAGTGGGTAACCCTAACTTAAAACCGCAGTTCACCCACTCATTTGAAGTTGCTTACAATAACGCCTACAAAAAAGGTGCAAACTTTTTAGCAACTGCTTACTATAAATATAGCACCGACCTTATTACAAGTTTTATATACCGCGATATTAATCCTATTACTAATGATAGCGCCTATTATAGTTCATCCATGAATGCTAATACGGCAACTGTTTACGGTTTAGAATTAAGCAATAAAATTGCAGTTACAAAATGGTGGGATATGAACTTAAGTTTCAACTTATTTAAATCTTCTATCCAATCAACAATCATTGGCCAAGATGTGAATAATGATTTAACTAGTTGGTTTAGCAAAATGAATAACACTTTTAAATTCGCTAAGGGCTATTCTTACCAATTAAGTGGTCAATACCAAGCAAAAACTATTCTACCTCCAGGAGGAAGTAACAGTGGTGGTGGTGGTGGCAGAGGTATGGGCGGCGGATTTGGTGGTCCACAATCAACAGCACAAGGATATAACCTACCTTATTACGACTTTGATATGGCTGTTAAAAAAGAATGGACTTTATCGGGTGGCAGAACAGCTAGCTTGTCTTTAAACGTTAGTGACGTATTTAAAACTAGAATTAATAAATCGTATTCACAAAGCCAATACTTTATCCAAAATTCAAGTCGCTTAAGAGACCAACAAATGTTTAGACTAAACTTTAGTTATCGCTTTGGAAAGTTTGATGTTAATTTATTAAAAAGGAAAAGCAATAAAAGCGAGGAAGGTGGCGGAATGGATCAAATGCCACAATAATATTTTTCATAGGGGAAATAATTGAAAGAGTACACTTACTAACCCAAAAATAAAATTATCGATAATTTTATTTTTGGGTTTTCCCTTTTAGCATAGGAACAAAAGAAAATTCATCGAAGCTTTCCTGCTTTGAAGTGCCATCTTTTTTCTTGGTAAGCCTTAACATTCTTTGCACTTCCTCAGACTCGTCCAAAGGAATAACCATCATGCCCCCCACTTTTAGTTGGTCCCATAACTTTTCAGGAATTTTTGGAGCAGCAGCGGTGATTAAAATTTTATCATAAGGAGCAAATTCAGCTTGCCCTTCAAACCCATCCCCAAAGAAGAAACGGATCTTAGGATATTGATCTTTAAAAAGGTATTGAGTAGTTTGGTCAAATAATTGTTTTTGCCTCTCAATAGTATATACATCCGCTCCCATTGCTGCTAGCACTGTTGTTTGATACATACTGCCGGTGCCAATTTCTAGTACCTTATCCCCTTCTTTAATTTGTAGTAGTTGTGTTTGATAGGCAACCGTATAAGGCTGAGAAATAGTTTGGTCGGCTGCTATTGGGAAAGCCCTATCCTCATAGGCTATCCTTTCAAATGCAGAATCCAAGAAAAAATGCCTAGGGATGGAGCCAATTGCCGCTAACACATTGTTATCTGTAATCCCTTTTTCAACTAGCAATTTTACTAGTTGATTTCTAAGTCCTTTATGCAGATACTTATCTTCTGATTTTCTCATTCACTATTAATTTAACTGCATATCTGCAATAATCCCAATGATTTTATTTTGTAAAATTTGATATTTTTCATCGAACTCAGCACGATTTTTTAATGAGGTATTTACACTAAAATAGAATTTAATTTTAGGTTCTGTACCGCTAGGCCTTGCCGAAATTTTACTTCCGTCTGCGGTAATAAATTGCAACACATTACTCTTAGGTAAATTAATTTTCCAAGTCTCCCCCGTAAGTAAATTT
>CAJATB010000198.1 GCA_903944755.1 uncultured Bacteroidota bacterium | reverse complement strand
GTGTTTGTAAATGAACCATTGGATCAATTATTGAATATTGTTAATAAAGCTGGATTAGATATGGTTCAATTGCATGGGGACGAAGATGTTACATATTGCGCAGCGGTTGAAAAAATAATACCTGTCATTAAAGTATTCAGAGTAGGGGGATTGTTACCTGATTTTGTGCCCTTTGAGCAAGTAGCTTCTTATTTTCTATTTGACACAGATAGTAAAACGTATGGTGGTACTGGGCAACATTTTAATTGGGAACTATTAAAAAATACACCAATCCCCAAGCCCTACTTTTTAAGTGGAGGTATTGGTCCTAATGACGAGCAAGGTATTATAGTATTAAAGAATACAACAGCAGGTAAAACCTTAGCTGCAGTAGATTTGAATAGTCAATTTGAAACCCTGCCGGGCATAAAAGATTTAGAAAAATTAAAAACGTTTATAAATGTCTGTATTTAACACAACAACAAATTATCAAAAGCCAAGTAGTGAAGGTTATTACGGCGATTTTGGAGGTGCTTATATTCCTGAAATGTTATATGAGAATGTTGAAACTCTAAAGGTGCAGTATTTGCAAATTATGGAGGAACCTGCATTTAAAGCAGAAGTTGCAGCATTACTAAAAGACTATGTAGGAAGGCCTACGCCACTTTTTCTTGCCGAGCGATTAAGTAAAGAAATTGGTGCGACTATTTATTTAAAGCGCGAGGATTTATGCCATACAGGCGCGCACAAAATTAATAATACTATTGGCCAAATTATTTTGGCTCAACGTTTAGGTAAAACTAAAATTATCGCTGAAACTGGTGCTGGACAACATGGGGTTGCCACTGCAACTGTTTGTGCATTAAAGGGGATGGAGTGTGTGGTTTATATGGGGGAGAAAGATATTGAACGTCAAGCTCCCAATGTTGCAAGGATGAAAATGTTAGGCGCAAAAGTGGTACCTGCTAAGAGCGGAAGTAAAACATTGAAAGATGCCACTAACGAAGCTATTCGCGCTTGGATTAATGAGCCAAATGAAACACATTATATTATTGGAAGTGTAGTTGGCCCGCATCCATATCCTGATATGGTAGCTCGTTTTCAAAGTGTAATAAGTGAGGAAGTTAGAAAACAATTATATGAAAAAACGGGGTCCGAGTTACCTACGCATGTGGTAGCTTGTGTGGGTGGAGGCAGTAATGCTGCTGGTGCTTTTTACCATTTTTTAAATGAACCTACTGTTGAATTGATTGCAGTGGAAGCTGCAGGACATGGGGTACATTCAGGAATGAGCGCCGCAACTACACAATTAGGTACGCCAGGTATATTGCATGGTAGTAAAAGTATTTTAATGCAAACCAAAGATGGCCAGGTTGTTGAGCCACATAGTATATCCGCAGGATTGGATTATCCGGGTATTGGCCCTCTGCATGCTTTTTTATATGAAAGTAAGCGCGGCACCTTTATGAGTGCAACCGACGAGGAAGCATTGGAGTCGGCTTTTCATATTTCAAAAATTGAAGGTATTATTCCTGCTTTAGAAACTGCACATGCATTTTCGGTATTACCAAAGATGGGATTAAAGCCAACAGATGTGGTGGTGGTTTGTTTAAGTGGAAGAGGAGATAAGGATTTAGATACCTATATGAAATTTATTAAAGATTAAATTAACAAGTAGGCTAGCATCATAAAGTATATAAAAACGATAATTAAGAAAATTAAAGTATTTAATAAATGTCAAGATTAAAAAAATTATTTGAAGTTCAACAACACCGAGTATTAAATGTGTATTGCACAGCAGGGTATCCTCAATTAAATAGCACATTGTTGGTAATGAAAAGCTTGCAAGAAAATGGAGCTAATATTATTGAAATAGGAATGCCTTATAGTGATCCATTGGCGGACGGCGAAGTAATTCAAGTAAGTAGTCATATTGCACTGGAGAATGGGATGACTATAGAAGTGCTTTTTGATCAGTTAAGTAAAATGCGAGAAACTATTCATATTCCCGTGGTGTTAATGGGCTACATGAACCCAATTCTTCAATATGGATTTGATCAGTTTTGTAAAAAAGCAAAAGAAGTGGGTGTTGATGGATTAATCCTACCTGACTTGCCTTTATATGAATTTGAACATTTATATGGTAAAGCAATAAAGGAAAACGAACTTGATTTTATATTCTTAGTTACACCAGAAACGCCTACCGAAAGGTTACAAAAACTAGACAGTTTAAGTTCGGGCTTTTTATATGCAGTAAGTTCATCGGCGACTACTGGAACCGATAAGGATTTTAGCAAGGTGGCCACTTATTTACAAAAGCTTCAATCTGCAGGGCTGAAAAATCCATTTTTAGTTGGGTTTGGCATAAAGGATAAAGCTAGTTTTGATGCAGTAAGTGCCTACTCGAATGGTGCGATTATTGGTTCTGCTTATATTAATGCATTATCAAAAGGGGATAACGTCGAGACTATTACAAAACAATTTTTAAATAGTGTACTCAACTAATCCACAAAGTTTAATTAGCTCATGAAAACAGCGATCATTCAATATAATGCAGGAAATATTCAATCCGTTTTATACGCTTTAGAAAGGCTAGGCACTTCGGCTATCGTAACAGATAACATCGAAGCTATTCAAGCAGCAGACAAAGTCATTTTTCCAGGAGTGGGTGAAGCAAGTACTGCTATGGAATACCTGAAACAAAGACATTTGGATGTGGTGATTAAAAACTTACAACAACCAGTGCTAGGAATATGTTTAGGCATGCAATTGATGTGTGCTTCTTCTGAGGAAAATAACACAACTTGTTTGGGTATTTTTGAAGAAAGTGTGTGCCAGTTTAAAACGGCTGACCCTATAATTAAAGTACCTCAAATAGGATGGAATACAATTACTAATTTGGAATCCAGTTTATTTAATCAGGTGCCTGAAAATAGTTATGCCTATTTTGTACACGGTTATTATGCGGCATTAGGGGCACATACTATTGCTACTACCAATTATATACAGCCTTATAGTAGCGCATTGAATAAGCGTAATTTTTATGGGGTACAATTCCATCCCGAGAAGTCAGCGAAAGTTGGCGAGCAAATTTTAAAAAACTTCTTAGAATTAACTTAAGTAAATAAATAAATTATGCAAATTATTCCAGCGATAGATGTGATTGAAGGGAAATGTGTGAGGCTTACTGAAGGCAATTATGCAGAAAAGATAATATACAATGAGGACCCATTAGAAGTAGCAAAAACTTTTGAAGGTATAGGATTAATGCGCTTGCACTTAGTGGACTTAGATGGTGCAAAAGCCGGGAAGGTGATCAATTGGAAAGTATTAGAAAAAATAGCTAATAATACAAGTTTGAAAATTGATTTTGGAGGTGGTATAAAAACGGAAGCTACTTTAAAAACAGTGCTAGATACAGGAGCAGCTTTTGCGACTATTGGAAGTTTGGCAGTAAAAAGCAGAGAAACATTTGAAGAATGGATTGCTCGATTTGGTGCTGATATTTTCATGCTAGGGGCCGATGTATTTGAAGAAAAAATTGCAATTGGCGGTTGGTTGGAAAAGACGAATATAGACGTGTACGAATTTATGCAATCATATATGGATAAAGGGGTAGAACAAATTTTTTGTACCGATATTCAAAAAGACGGAAAATTACAAGGTCCTTCCATTGAATTATATAAAAAAATTATTCAAAAATTTCCTGTCTTACAATTAATAGCGAGTGGCGGGGTAAGTTCCTTAGCTGACTTAGCAGCCTTAAGTACCATTGGATGCAGTGGAGCTATTGTAGGTAAGGCTATTTATGAAAATAAAATCACATTAGCTGCATTGTCTTCTTTTCAAGAGCAAGAAAACAAGGTTAAAAAATAATTATTGCTATGTTAACAAAAAGAATCATCCCTTGCTTAGATATTAAAGACGGCCGAACTGTAAAGGGTATTAATTTTGAACAAATTAGGGACGCAGGTGACCCAGTTGAACTTGGCGCTTTGTATGCTAGTCAAGGTGCTGACGAACTTGTATTTTTAGATATTACAGCAACTGTTGAAAAACGAAAAACATTAAGCGAATTGGTCAATAAAATTGCCCATCGGATTAATATACCTTTTACCGTGGGTGGGGGCATAAAAACAGAAGCAGACGTAAGTGTTTTATTGCAAAATGGAGCAGATAAAATTTCTGTTAATACCGCAGCATTTTTAGACCCCACAATTATAAATCGCTTTGCGAAAAACTTTGGAAGCCAATGCGTAGTTTTAGCGATAGATGCCAAATGTGAGGCCGACAATAATTGGTATGTTTATTTAAAAGGGGGAAGGGAAAAAACGGACATGCTGGTAACGGATTGGGCTAAGCGGGCAGTTGACTTAGGAGTGGGAGAAATATTATTAACTTCCATGAATCATGATGGCACTAAGCAGGGGTTTGCTTTAGATATTACTGCAGCATTAGCAGAAAGCTTGCCCGTTCCAATAATTGCTTCAGGTGGGGGCGGTACAGCAGCTCATTTTTATGATGTTTTCACCAAAGGAAAGGCGGATGCTGCACTTGCTGCTAGTATTTTTCACTATAAAGAAATAGCCATTCCCGATTTAAAATATTACTTACACGAAAAAGGAATCCCTATAAGATTATAAACTTTTATTAATTTTAATTATGAATATTAATTTCGCAAAATTTACAGACGGATTAGTCCCTGCAATTATACAGGATGCCAAAACAAGAAAGGTATTAATGCTAGGCTTCATGAATCAGGAAGCTATTGATACTACTTTGTTGCAGCAAAAAGTTACTTTTTTTAGTCGCACTAAAAATAGACTATGGACTAAAGGGGAGGAAAGTGGCCATTTTTTGAACTATGTTAGTATGGAACTAGATTGTGATAATGATACCTTATTAATACAAGCAAATCCGGTAGGTCCTGTTTGTCACAATGGGACTGGTACTTGTTGGGGCACTGAAAATGACGCTGACTTAAGCTTTTTAAATAGTTTAGAAGCGGTTATTGAACAAAGAAAAGGTGCTTCGCCGGACAGTTCCTATGTAGCCTCTTTATTCGCAAAAGGAATAAATAAAATTGCGCAAAAGGTAGGAGAGGAAGCAGTTGAAGTATTGATTGAGGCTAAAGATAATAATAACCACCTATTTTTAGATGAATCGGCAGACTTGCTTTTCCATTATTTAATACTTTTAAATGCGAAAGGATTCTCATTGACTGATGTCGTAAAAGTTTTAGCGGCAAGACAGAAGGCATAGTCCTACTTAATGCATATATTTGAAATCTAATAGCTTTAATAGCATCAATAAAATAAGTTCGATAAAATAAATATAATCATGAAAAAAATTACACTTGGGGTTTTATTCTTAATGGGGGTTCAATTCACCAATGCACAAAGTTTGCACATTTCAGGTGACCTAAAAAATATTGACGACAATACTGTTATTTCACTCATTGATGGAATGGGAAATAAAGTAGTTGATTCAATTAAAATAAATGGTGGCAAGTTTGCTTTAACTACAACCGTTGCAAGCCCTAGTATTTATGTAATTAGCATTGCAGGTGTGCAACAAAAAATACCTGTATTTGTAGGTAACGATAATTTAACTGTTATAGGCGACTTTAAGGAAATGAATTCAATTGAATATAAAGGATCTGTTACACAAGATTTGTACCAGACCTATATGAAAACATTGACGCCTAAGATTGAAAACTTGTTCAAATCAAAAAGTGTTGATTCACTTGCAAAGCAAGCTGAAATGCAAGAAGCAGATATCTTAGCAACATTTAGTAAATTATTGAATGAAAATAATGCATCACCAGTTTCCACTTTATTCTTGTTGCAGTTAATAAATTTTATTCCTGCTATTAAAGAAAATATTGCTGATTATTACGCAATATTACAAGGAGATGCGAAGAAGGGTCCGTTTGCTGCCATTATTGATAAGACTTTGCAAACTGTTGGTGTAGGAAAAATCGGGTCTGTCTTACCTGAGTTCAAACAAAATGACGCAACTGGTAAATTAATTAGTCTTTCTTCTTTCCGTGGTAAATATGTTTTAGTTGATTTTTGGGCTAGCTGGTGTGGCCCTTGTCGTGCTGAAAATCCAAATGTTGTAGCTACATACAATGCATTTAAGGATAAAGGCTTCACTGTATTGGGTGTTTCTCTCGACAATGACAAAACAAAATGGCTGGATGCAATTAAAAAAGATGGCTTAACATGGTCACATGTAAGTGATTTGAAATACTGGAATAATGCAGTTGCTGTTCAATTTGGAATCCAAAGTATCCCAGCTAGTTATTTACTTGACCCTAATGGCGTAGTAATTGGAAAGGATTTAAGAGGCGCAGATTTGAAAGCAATGCTAGCTAAATATATAAAATAGATATTTACAACATAAAGTAAACAACAAAGCCCTCAAATAGAGGGCTTTGTTGTAACGGTCACTTTTAGACTATATTCTAATTCTAAAATTACAAGTGCACCCGCACTTCTTTACAACTATTTCGTATGAAAATTAAAATCAAATAAATTTAAAAAAATGAAAACAGCTTATATTTTATTACTTGCTGGGTTGCTATTAATACTCGTTGGAGTATTGCTTAATGCTAATTTAGTAACCAAACAGATGACAAGATTTATATTTACTGCAGGATTGATAATTGAACTATTTGGCTTAGTAGCACTATTCAAAAAAAATACAAGATAAACTTCACACACAAAGCCCTCTATTGGAGGGCTTTGTTGTATAAGGCTTCGTCGAAACCTAGTGCGATTATTACTCCGTCTTTTTCAAGTAGTGGCCTTTTAATAACGGAAGTTTTTTCGGTCATTAATGCAATTGCTGCTTTTTGGGTAGTAACAGCGGCTTGTGTTGCTGGTGGTAACAACCTCCATGTTGCTCCTTTTTTATTTACTAGGGCTTCCCAGCCAACCTGTTTGCACCAATTAGTAAGTGTTGTGCTAGTAATACCTAGTTTTTTATAGTCATGAAACTCGTAGCTTACTTTATTTGCTTTTAACCAGTCCAACGCTTTTTTTACTGTATTGCAATTAGGAATAGCGTATACTTTTAAAGTACTCATGCAGTATTATTTTATGTATTTTTTTGCTAACCAACTTGCTGAAATAGGCTGTAACCAATTTGCTTCCATGTCTGCTTTGGTATTGACTAAGTTGTTAAAATACAATGTATCATTTTGTAAGAGGCCATTTTCTAAAGCATAACCCACTTGTGCCATTGGAATTGTTTGTACTTTATCCTTTACCCAAAATGCAAGTAGTTCTCTATTGAATAGTTTAACACCTGTCATTTCTTCAATTTCTTTAATTACATGTACCGAACTATCAGTACTGCATCCCCCAACGGTGGTAGCTGTTTCGTCGGCCATTATGATAATAAATTGTCCATATAAAACCGAAGCGAATCCCTTTACTGGGGCACCATGACTTTTCCAACTATCAGCGAAATTTTCTAAATAGGGTTCTATTTTAAATATTTCCGGCATGGTAAATATTCTGTCAGCTTGGTAAATCCACACTTTAGATTGTGGATTAAAATTAGCAGGCAATATATTGGGTAAGTGTACTTTCATGTTATTTTTATTGTATTGCTTTTGCAATAATTTCAGCGATATCTAATACTTCTGGGTCTTTTTCTGCTTCACCCACTTTTAGACCATCAGAAATCATGGTATTACAGAATGGGCAAGCACTTGCCACAAAATCAGTTGCTGTTGCCCTAGCTTCTTCCGCTCTTTCGGTGTTTATTCTTTTGTCTCCTTTTTCTTCTTCCTTAAACATTTGCGCACCACCTGCACCACAACATAACCCCTTCGATTTACAACGTTTCATCTCCCTTAATTCCATATCAAGGCTTTCTAACACTTTCCTAGGTGCCTCGTATATTTCATTAGCGCGCCCTAAATAACAACTATCATGATAAGTAATTGATTTTCCTTTCCATTCATTACTATCGGTAAATTTTATTTTCCCTTGTTCAATTAATTCTTGCAAAAACACAGTATGGTGAATTACATCATAATTGCCTCCTAATACAGGGTATTCATTTTTCAAAGTATTAAAACAATGCGGACAGGTGGTTACAATTTTTTTAATATTATATCCATTCAACACTTGAATATTTTGATAAGCCATCATTTGAAACATGAACTCGTTTCCAGCTCTTCTTGCAGGGTCACCTGTACAGGCTTCTTCTTTTCCAAGAATTGCATAGTTAACGCCTGCTTTATCCAATATGGTAGCAAATGCTTTTGTAATTTTTTGAGCTCTTTGGTCATAACTTCCTGCGCAGCCAACCCAAAATAAAACATCGGGTTGAACGCCATTTGCCATGAATTCTGCCATTGTAGATACTTTCATATAATAGGGTTTTATGCTTTTGTGGTCCATGCATCTCTGTCATCAGGAGAGAATTTCCATGGGGCAAAATTATTTTCAATATTACTAAACATGCCATTCCATTCAGCTGGGGCATTACTTTCTTCCATAATCAACGACCTCCTTAATTCAATAATAATATCTAAAGGAGAGATGCTAATAGGACATTCTTCTACGCAAGCATTACAAGTTGTACATGCTCTTAATTCTTCCACAGTGATATAATCGTGTAATAAGGCTTTGCCATCGTCAACATAAGTTTTGTTTACGTCTATATTTTTACCTACCGTTTCTAAACGGTCACGCGTTGCCATCATTATTTTACGCGGGCTTAACAATTTTCCTGTTAGGTTAGCGGGGCATGCAGCACTGCAACGTCCACATTCTGAACAACTATATGCGTCCATCAAATTTTTCCAACTCAAGTCCATTACATCTCTCGCACCAAATTTTTCAGGGGCAGCAGCTTCTGTGGGAATCATTTCTGGCTGCATCGCATATAATACTTCATTTTGTATGGAAACCATATTATGCATTTTACCCTTACTTTCTAAAGGGGCGTAATAAGCATTAGGGAAAGCTAGTAAAATGTGCAAGTGTTTTGAATATGGTAAGTAATTCATAAAGGCGAAAATGCCTATAATATGTAACCACCAAGCGGTATGTTCGACGATAGATAACTGTGATGTAGAAAAGGTACTTAAAAATGGTTTTATATATCCTGAAATCACAAAATCAACAGTATTATCCGCTGCATTCATTAGTAAGAATAAGCCCATTAAAATAATCTCTACAATTAAAATATAGTTGGCGTCGGAACGAGGCCAACCATTCAAGTCGTTGCTTGCAAACCTTTTTAATTTTATTATATTTCTTCTAACCAAGAAAACAATACATGCAACAAGTACTAACAACGCCAATGCTTCAAAAGTATTTATTAATAATGTGTAGTAACTACCTAAAAATGGTGCAAAAATTCTATGGCTTCCTGTAATGCCATCCACTATAATTTCTAATAACTCAATATTAATAATTACAAAACCTACATAAACCACTAAGTGTAAAAGGGCTACTAGTAAGTTGCGAAACATTTTCTTTTGTCCAAAAGCAAGAATGAATACATTCTTCCATCTTAAAGTTGGGTTGTCTTTAATTGAAAGCTCCTTTCCAATTAGAATATTCCTTCTAATTTTTAATAAATTCTTAGTAAAAAGAAATAGTGCAATACCTGTAAGTACCGTAAATAGAATTTCAGCAATAAAAGCCATAATATTGAATTAGAGGTAATAATTAATCGTTTACAAATTTAACCCATTTCTCATACCTATTTGCCTAAAATACCCTCAATTAATACACAATTCATTGTTGGCGAATCAATCATAAAAGATAAGCCCAAACTAATACCTATTTTCTTCTCCTTTTTACGTGGAATTATTTAATTTGCCCCTATTCGTAGAAATCGTTTTAAAAAGTACAATTATGACGCAAGCAATAGATCAAAAAGTGGCCACTTGGCTAACTGGGAATTATGATGATGCAACGAAAGAAGCTGTAAGCGCATTGCAAAAAAGCCATCCCGATGAGTTGGCAGAATCGTTTTATAAAAATTTAGAATTCGGAACAGGCGGATTAAGAGGCATTATGGGAGTTGGAACGAATAGGATTAACAAGTATACTATTGGTATGGCTACACAGGGTTTTGCTAATTATTTATCAAAAACGTATCCAGGTGAAAAAATTGCCGTTGCCATTGCGCATGACAGTCGTAACAATGCCCGTTTTTTTGCTGAAACAACTGCCCAGGTTTTTGCTGCGAACGGTTTTACCGTATACCTATTTGAAGATCTAAGGCCTACACCTGAATTAAGTTTCGCGATAAGGCATTTGAATTGTAAAGCAGGTGTAGTGTGCACAGCATCTCATAATCCCAAGGAATACAATGGTTATAAAGCTTATTGGAATGATGGGGGACAATTGGTGCCTCCGCACGATACAAATGTAATTACAGAAGTAGAATTAATACAGTCTGTTGATGATGTTAAGTGGTCTGGAGGGGAAGCGAATATTCAGTTATTAGGGAAAGAAACAGACGACGCGTATATTAAGATGGTAAAATCATTAAGTGTTTACCCTGAAGTAATCGCACAGCAAAACGACTTGAAAATTGTGTATACGCCAATTCATGGCACCGGGATTAAACTAGTGCCTCAAGTGCTGGCTGAATTTGGATTCACAAACGTGCATATTGTTGAAGAGCAATCGATTCCTGATGGTAATTTTCCTACTGTGAAATACCCTAATCCAGAAGAAAGCGAAACTATGAGTATTGGGCTTGCAAAAGCAAAGGCATTAGACGCGGATATATTATTGGGAACCGACCCTGATGCAGACCGTGTAGGGGTTGGTGTGAAAAACCACAAGGGTGAATGGGTATTAATGAACGGAAATCAAACTGCGGTGTTGGCCTTTGCTTATATGATGGAGGCAAGGCGTGCTAAAGGCATTGCGAAGCCAAATGACATGGTAATTACTACCATCGTGACAACGGAGATGATAAATGAAGTAGCTAAACAGAATGAAGTTGCCTGCTACAATGTACTTACTGGTTTTAAATGGATTGCGGAATTAGTGAAGGAAAAAGAAGGGAAAGAAAAATATATTATAGGTGGTGAAGAAAGCTTTGGATTAATGATAGGAGATGAAATACGAGACAAAGATGCGGTTAGCGCAGTTGCACTTTTATGTGAAATGGCCGCCTATGAGAAAAGTAAGGGTAAAACTTTATTTGACAAGATGATTGAATTATATATTCAATATGGCTTTTATTATGAGCAATTAATTAGTATTACCAAGAAGGGCATGAACGGTCAGCAAGATATTGCTAAAATGATGGAAGGCTATAGAGTAAATCCTCCTGCTACTATAAACGGTTCAAAAGTAGCTACATTGTTAGATTACGAATTACAATTAGGGAAAAATTTACTTACGGGGGAGACTTGGAAAATTAATTTACCTAAGAGTAATGTGTTGCAATTTATTACCGCAGACGGAAGTAAAATTTCGGCAAGGCCTAGCGGTACAGAACCT